>JALDAN010000016.1 GCA_022729355.1 Candidatus Nanohalarchaeota archaeon
ATATGCCAGGATTAGGTGGACAACCGATTTTTGTGATGTCGGAAGATGCTGAACGTCAAACCGGTGAAGATGCTCAACAGAATAATATTGAGGCCTGTAAGACCGTGGCGAATGCGGTGCGTACTACTTTAGGGCCTAAAGGTATGGATAAGATGATGGTTGACTCTGTCGGTGATCTTGTTGTTACGAATGATGGGGTCACTATCTTGGATGAGATGAATTTAGAGCATCCTGCGGCTAAGATGATGGTTGAAGTCGCTGAAACGCAGGAGGAGGAAGTCGGTGATGGAACGACGACTGCTGTAGTTCTTGCAGGAGAATTACTGAAGCAGGCGGAGGATCTTCTGGATCAAGACATTCATCCGACAGTTATCACCAAGGGTTACAGGCTGGCAAGAGAAAGAAGTATCACGGTACTGGATGATATTTCAGAGGAAGTAGATCTTGACGACGAAGACGTCTTGGAAAAGGTCGCGATGACAGCGATGACAGGTAAGTCCGCGGAATCTTCGAGAGAGTATTTGGCGGAAATCGGAGTCAAAGCTGTTAGACAGGTAGCAGATGAATCAGACGGCCGACTTGTATTGAACAAGGATAACATTAAACTGGAGAAGAAAGGCGGAGGCTCAGTTGAAGACACAGAACTTGTACAGGGAGTAATTCTGGACAAGGAGCGTGTACAGTCTGGAATGCCTTCAACAGTGAATGATGCAAGGATTGCGCTTCTTGACTCGCCGATCGAAGTCAAGGAAACAAGCACGGACGCAGAAATCAACATCTCCGATCCGAGCCAGATGAAGAACTTCGTAGAACAGGAAGAAGAACAACTCAAGGAAATGGTGGAAGCACTTGACGAAGCAGGAGCCAACGTCGTCATCTGCCAGAAAGGAATCGACGACATGGCACAGCACTACCTCGCCAAGAAGGGAATCTTCGCAATCAGAAGAGTATCAAGCGGAGACATCCAGAAACTAGCCAACGCAACAGGAGCAAACATCGTAACCAATATCACAGGAATAGAGGCCTCCGACCTCGGAGAAGCAGGGACAGTAGAGCAGCAGTACATCGGCGGAGAGGCCATGACTTTCGTACAGGAATGCCCTGAAGCCAAGTCAGTCTCGGTACTGATCAGAGGAGGCACAGACCACGTAGTCGATGAAATCGAAAGAGCTATGGAGGACGCAATCGGAGCAGTCGCCTCAGCAATCCGACATGGAAGAGTAGTCGGAGGTGGCGGAGCCACAGAAGTAGAACTCGCACAGGAACTCCGGGACTACGCAGACAGCGTAGGCGGAAGAGAACAGCTCGCAATCAACGCATTCGCCGACGCACTGGAAGTTATCCCACGGACACTGGCAGAAAACGCTGGACACGACCCGATCGACACACTAGTCGACCTCAGAAACCAGCACGACGCCGGAAAGAAGATGGCAGGAATCAACGTCAACTCAGGAGAATCAGAGGAACTCTACGAACAGGGAGTAGTAGAACCACGACAGACAAAGACACAGGCAGTACAGTCAGCCTCAGAGGCCTCAGAGATGATCCTCAGAATCGATGACGTCATCGCCGCTAAAGGATTCGATGCAGACGGCGGACAAGGCGGAGGCCCGCCGGGAGGAGGCCCGGGCGGCGGGATGGGAGGACTAATGTAGAAAACAGTTCTTCCTTCTTAAATCAAGAGGCCTTTCCGGGCCTCATTTTTTCCTTTAAATTTCCTACCTTTCTAGATGTCGAATGGCCACAGATTATAAATAGGCGGAAATGCAATTCTTGAGGTAGAAGAGGTATTTTCCAGTATATGTCTAATGATGAAGTACAGCTTGGCAGCATGGGAGATGAGGACTATGAAGTTGTTCCTCTAGGACCGATCAGAAAACTTGAAAGACGTGTAGAGGATCTGCAGGAGCAGCAACAGCAGGCCCAGCAAAGTGGTGGCGGATCCGCAAACGAGGAGCTTGTACGTGATATACTGGATATAATGAAGTCTAATCAGAAGATTGTTAATGACATGACAGAGTCTACACACGAACTTAGAAACTCTGTTGAGGACTTGACGCACAAGATGGACTCGGTAATTGATAATATGAACTCGTTCATGGATCTCCTGAATCAGGCTTCTGAAATGGATATGGAGGGAGAGATTGCAGGAAACCTTGAACAACGTGTTGCGGATGCTATTGGAGACAAGATGGAGGATATGGTTACAGAGGTCTCCAGCTCAAATGAGCAGATTGCAAATCATCTTGAAGAGCTGAATACCCAGATGAGGAAGAATTATTATGCCTCGAATTCAGGTGGTGGAGTGGCAAATCAGTCAAGGCCTGGACAGGCCCAAGGAGGCCAAGCTGGTCAAGGTGGACAGGCCTCTAGAAGAAGAGGTAATGTAGGTAATCAGAACTCAGGTAATATGAATATGGGTTCGGATAACTCTAATAGGATGAAAAAGTTGAGAGAAAAATTCGATAAAGGAAACAGATGATGAGTAGAAAGGGTGTTACGCCGCTTGTAGGTACGGCCCTTCTGATTCTTATTGCGGTATCGGCTGTTACTTCGGCTGCTGTTTTTATTCAAGATACAACTGAACAGGTAGCTGGAACTGTAGAGGATAGGCTTGAGGAAGATGAGTTGCGGGATAATTCGGGTATTGATATAGAGTTTGCTTATCCTAATGAAGAAGAAAAGGTTTCTCTTGTAGTAAGGAATACTGGGCGTTACACGTTGTTTATTGAGGAGGATGGTAATCAGTTATGGAATCTTTATTCTGATGGCAGGCCTGTAGAGTATAGCTATCCTGAAGGAGATGTCGATGAGATGATGATAGATCCTGATAGTACAAGGACTTTGGAGACTGAGGTAGACTTTCCGGAAGGCGATTACGTGACTATTGATCTTGAGGGTGCCTATGGAACTTCTTCATCGATTATCTGTGATAATACTTTAGAAGATGGGACTTGTTGAGAGGCCTCACCTTGAAGTTATTTAAACCGGGAAGCATCTTCTATATTATACGGGATATTCAATGAGTTTATTCAATCAAAGGAAGGGTATTACACCTGTCATTGCGATTGTTCTACTCCTGATGGTTACTGTAGGAGCTGTTGGAGTTGTATACACTCAGTTCAATCAACTGGTAGGAGATCCAGGTGATGAACTTGAGGAGCAACAGCTTGCACAGGACACAGAGATCAGAATTGCTCAAGGATGGACAGACGAATCATTGAGTAGTGATCTACCGGACGAACACAACGCAGAAAACTATGGTACAGTGAATCTGATGATACAGAATACCGGGTCGGTGGCACGTAACACTACTGCATTCGTGTTGACTGCAGAAGGCGGTGATGCGACCGGTACAGACTGTTTCCAAGCTGAGAATTCAGAGATACTTGATCCTGGTGACACGTATACTTGTGATACTGACGTGGTGTATCCGGATGTCACTGACAGTGTGTCTTTCGAAGTCCTTTTGACAGAGTCTTCACAGACCTGGTCTTTCACATGTAGACACGTGAACTCAGGAGACGAGAACTGTTAAGACAGGGCTAGCTAATTAACCCCACATTTTTATCTTCTTTTTATTATCTCATCTATCTGAAACGAGTTTCTCCTCTAGTGACATTTATATTTCAAAGTTACAAAGAATTCTTTATGTCGTTGAGAAAGGCCCAGATTCAGGCAGTTACTGTTGTTCTATTAACAGGCCTTACAGTTGGCGTTGCTTCTGTAGTTTATGTTTGGGGAGAGCCAATACTTGATAAAAGAGATGCAGAGATAGGCCTTGAATCAATGGAGCAGGATGTAGTTAATCTGCATGAAGAAATTCTGAGGGTCAGTCAAGGAGGTGAAGGAGCTGCAGCGAATGTAGAGCTTGATACTTCTGATCTGGATTTCAATATTGAGATGATACGGGTAGATGAGGATGAAAACTATATCGATATAGTCATAGATTCTACTGATGCTCCTTATCCGCGTGATCAGTGGGTGATGTTGCAAGGTGAAAACGAAAGAAATCTTTCAATATCTGAAACCGGTGATTACGTGCTTGAAGGTCAGGATGATCAATCTGTTCTTCTTGTAAGATCTCAGAGCACGGTGACTACTTACCGTATAGAGTTCAGGAATCTGTTTTCAGAGACTGATGAGGATGTTCCTCTTGAGATAGTTGATTTGGTTTCAGAAGGAGGTGATGTCTCCAGTGGAGATGCTGATGTGCACGTTAGGAATGCAGGTACGACTGTAGACAGGGGAGAAGATGGACTTGAGATTTCATCAGGTCAAACCCTGGATAGGAGTAGAACGGAAGTAGAAGTTGATCTCAGATGATGAAGGGCAGGAAGGGGCAGTACCTTGCGATAGAAACTGTTTTGGCTCTTGGAATAAGCATTATAGCTGCAACAGCTATCATCATAATGTTCGACAGCTACAGCGATACAGTAATGGATAGTATACATGAAAGACATGCAACAGAGATAGAATCTGAAGTCTTGAATGCCATATACAACCTTCAGGATGCTGATACAGGAAGCAGTATATCAGTTGAAATACCTCAACTACCGGGAGCAACGGAGTATGACTTAACTTTTGAAGACCGAGAATTAATAATCAACGTTGAGGATAAAGAGTTTAAACAAGAAATAAACAGTGTTAGATGGGCCTCTGATTTTCAGGGGTCGGTATCAACATCGGAAGTACAAGTTACAAAACTTGAAGACGGTATTCATTTGAGGCCTGATTAAAAAATGCAGTTCACTGGATTAATGGGGAGGCTTAGAAGGATTAAGCACCCTGAATATTTTGAGGATGATGAGGAAGAGGCTGGCAGCAGTAAAGGTATTGATCTGCCTACACCCGGCGCATTCAGTGAAGAATTAGTTGAAGAAGCAAACGATGATGAAGACCTTACAGATGTAAATATTGCTTATCCTCTGGTGCCAGCTGATCCGGATGAAGGAGAAATCGTCTATGCATGGGCACACATCAAATGGGATGAAGAAATGGGAGAGCTCATTTATGATATTGTGGAGCCTGAGATGGATGAGAAGACGGAGAAGGCTTATGAGAAGATTCAGGATATCATGCAGAGAAGTTTTGACGTCAACTTTGAGGAACTGGAGTCTGGTAAAGCAAAAGAGTATCTTGAGGAAAAGATTGATCTCATCGTAGACAAGTACAATGTTAACGTACCGGATAATCAGAGAGAGGTAATCAGATACTACACGAAGAGAGACTTTGCAGGCCTCGGAAAGCTTCAGCCATTAATGAACGACACCGAAGTCGAGGATATATCGTGCGATGGCTTAGATATTCCTGTATACGCATACCACAGAAATCCCCGCTTTGGGTCCGTAAAGACTAATCTTGTCTGGGAGGAGAAGGAAGATCTTGACAGCTTCGTCATGAAATTGGCGCAGAGATGCGGAAAATCCATCTCAGTATCCAGCCCCCTACTTGACGGATCTCTGCCGGATGGCTCCCGTGTACAGGCTACTTTGCAGACAGACATCGCCCGTAAAGGATCTAATTTCACTATCAGAAGATTTACAGAGGATCCGCTTACCCCGATCCATATGATGGATTACGAAACGGAGAATGCCCGTATGCTTTCCTATCTCTGGATGCTTGTTGAACATGAGAAGTCAGTGCTTGTGTCTGGAACTACTGGGGCAGGAAAAACATCCCAGCTCAACTCCTTATCGCTTTTCATCAGGCCTGATAAGAAGATTGTATCTATTGAAGATACTCCTGAATTGAGGCTTCCTCACGATCACTGGGTGCCTGAAGTATCACGTTCCGGATTCGGATCCTCCGCTGAAGAAGGCGGACAGGTAACTATGGATAATCTTTTGAAGGAGTCTCTACGTCAGAGGCCTGAATATATTATTGTTGGAGAGGTTAGAGGAGCAGAGGCCTATATTCTGTTCCAGCAGATGGCCACGGGCCATACAGGTCTTTCTACGATCCACGCCGACTCTCTGGAGATGCTTATGGATCGTTTGACGACTGAGCCTATTAACTTGTCTCCATCTCTTATCGAGACGCTGGACTTAATTATGGTTATTGCGAGAATTCGTCGTAGTGGTACGTATATTAGAAGGATTATGGGTCTTTTCGAGGTTCGAGGTTATGATAAGAGGAAGGGTATTGATGCTAATCAGGTTTTTGCATGGGATCCGCAGGATGATGAGTATTACGTGAAGAATAATTCCCTTTTGCTTCAGGATATTGCAGATCAGTCTGGTATGGACTATGAAGATATTCGTACAGAGCTTAAGAACCGTCAGCATGTATTGAACTGGATGCAGGACCAGCAGATCAAGCATTATCGTAAAGTTGGAGATGTTATAAGTCGTTATTACTCTGATAGGAAATCTGTTTTGAGAAAAGTAGGGCAAACATTTAACTCTGAACAACCCGAAAAAATGGATAATGGAGCTTAAGGACTACGCCGAAATTGCGTACGACCAGTTTGGAGGTCTGGCACTTGAGATAGTCCCGTATGTTCAGGACTTCAATATGACTCTGAACAAGGCCAATATCAAGCTCTCACTTCCAGAGTACATTGCACTGGCCATTGGAGTAGTCTTTACCTCCATGGCATTCACATTCTCAATATTCGGAACCATATTCTTCCTCAATGCAGGCCTCTCAGGACTTCTATCAGCAATCATGTTTACAATAGTTATAGGAATAATAGCAGCAGGCATTACCTATGTAATACCTCTTGTAAGAGTTAATACCAGAAAGAATGAGATACGTGATATGCTTCCATTTGCAACAATGTATCTTTCCACACTTGCAGGAACAGGATCATCTCTATCAGAAATGTTTGAAAATCTTTCTAAAGTAGATGAATACGGAGAAGTCTCAGAAGAAGCTGCTAAAATACACAGAGATCTTGATACATTTGGAATGGATATAAATCAGGCCTTAAGAAGAGGTGCAGAGAGAACACCTAGCAAGGATTTTGAAGAACTTCTTAGAGGAATGGAACACATCCTGACGACAGGAGGATCGGTCCGAGAATTCCTGAGACAGAGAGCAGCAAAACTCATGGACGACTACGAAAGAAGAATAGAGAAATTCTCCGATCAACTTGGCCTACTGGTAGAAATGTATATTACCATAGTTGTAGTAGGATCAATAATCTTCACGGCAATGAGTGCGGTCATGAGCTCATTCACAGGCTTTGAACCAGGCTTTATCGTGGCATTACAGGCAGTACTGATTTTCATAGGCCTCCCTCTAATTTCAGGAATGTTTATACTATTTATCAAGGGTATAGCGCCCGGAGGGATCATGTAATGGTGGAGTTTTTCCGTGAAGAAGAATATCAGCCAGGATACTCTCTAGGAGATAAAGTGGTATTCCTATCAATAGGCCTTGGAGGATTCACAGTCTTAATGGGTCTTTTCCTCTTCCTAACTGTGTCGCAGAGAGTCGGAGGTCTAATACTTATCTGTGGAATACTGGCAGGAGTGCTTCCATACGGTCTTTTTTCCTTCCTGAAAAGCAGGGCTGTGAAACAGATGGAGAATCAATTCCCTGAATTCCTCAGTGATCTTGCGGAATCAAAAAGAGGAGGAATGAATCTGGTTAGAGCCTTTGAGTCGGCGACAGAGAATGATTATGGCCGGATGAACAGTGAAATAGAAAGAATATACAACGAGTTGAGCTGGGGAATACCTTTCCCGGAGGTGATGGAAAGATTCAACAAAAGATTGAAAGATTCAGCCGTAATACAGGAATCTATATCCATCATTATTCAAAGCTTCAGAAGCGGAGGAGATATTACAGCAACAATAGAGTCAGTAGCAGACGACGCAGCTCGCCTAAGAAAAGTACTGCAGGAGAAAGATGCCCAGCTACAACAACAACTCTTCATCATGTACGTGATTTTCTTCCTTTTCATAGGAATCACTATAGGAATATACACAATGCTAGAACAATTACTAGGCCTAGGAACAGTGGAAGAAGGAGCCATAGAAGGTATAAGCGGAGTTATAGGAGAGGAAGATGCTGGAGGCCCCACAAACTTCTGCAGCGGAGAAATACTTGCAGCAAGGCCTATATGCACAACTTCACAGATATTCGGCTTCGTTCCTGCTAACATATCAAGCGGGGAAGTAGCGTTCACGAGTGCATACGCAGAAGATCATGCATATGGACAGATGGCGTATTACAAAGGCCTATTATTCCTTATGCTTATGATACAGGGAGTATCTACTGCTGCTGTAGCAGGACAGATCAAAGAGGGAACACCGAGTGCAGGCCTTAAACACGCAGTTATCATGCTTCCAATCGCATTCGTCGCATACATCACAGTGGTCGGAGGTGCAGGAATATGAAGAACTCGAAAGGACAGATATCACTTGAATTTGTTACTTCAACGCTTTTCGTAATATTTGTACTGGCTTTCATACTTTTCACTGCCTCTGATCAAGTACCGGACATTGAGAGTAATAATGAGAGAGCTTCAGTCAACATGGAGGCCTGGCAGATGACCTCAATGCTTCTTGATTCGCCGGGCTATCACTCATACGGTGAAGGAGGGACTGACTGGGAGAAAAATCAATCTACATTGGAAAATATTGAAGATGTAGGCCTCACATCAGATTATCACGTCGTTGAAAGGGAAAAAATCATGGCGATGGATACTATAGGAGAAGATGTATTGAATTATTCTCGTTTCCGTGATATCACAGGTATAGATCATCAGTACAGGATTAGTTTTACAGCGATGCCTACGGTTGATACTTCAAGTAAGTATCTCCGTAGTAGTCCTCCAGATGATCCGAATATAGTTGAGCCTGTTAATCCTGATTACGAGAGCGCGGGCAACCTAGTTGGGTATGGTAGCATAGTTATGGGGGGTACGCAGTACAACGTATTGACAACTTCCCATGATGGAAGTTATGATACTCTGTATATCGTTAATAACTCTCATAGGGAGTGGAACTTTGTAGGAGCTGACAGATATGAAGAAGGAGATGATATAATGCTTGGAGACAGACAGTTTGAAATAGAAGGCTTCCATAATACAGTTAATTCACAGGGAAATGTTGTAATACTCTCCAAAAGACTGAATACTTTTGGATCAGAGTTTGATGTTGATTCGACAATAATAAAGCTTGACAGATACGCGGCTTTGAAGCAGGAAGGCGCAGAACTTCAGCCGTTACGTATAGAGGTGTTCTCATGGGCCTGAACAGTTTTTTCTCCAATAGAAGTGGTGCCGGATACTCTATAGAAGCAATCCTTGCCTCACTAATACTCTTCGTTTTCGCAATGAATGCTGTACAGGTACCTGATTTTGAAGGTTGGTCGGACTTCCAGAGAGAAATAGCAGCTAAAGACATAAGCTACACATTGAAGGAGACAGGTGACCTAGAACAATTCCTGAAAAACTCTGACACAGGAGCACTAAGGACCACGGCCTCCTCACTATCAGATGTAGATGCCTCTCTATCAGGTACTGTAGAAGGCCTCCCAATTAATGAGATACAGGTAGGATTCCACAATACTCCTGAAACAATACACTGGGAAGACACTGTTCCTGTACAGGAAGATGATCCCTGTGCTGGAGATATAGGGGTAATAGAAGACAGTTCTGAATCTGAAATAAGGCGTACAGTGAATGGCACAGGAACATTAGAAGATAAATATGGAGTCAGACTTTACTTCGCAGATCAGGATCCGTCCATACCTGACGGATTCGACGGAGAAACCAACTACGACAGCATATACGTTGACAACGGCACCCAGTGCATATTCAGAAATGAGGATGGGCCTTACTACATGGAGGATATATTCTACTGGGGCAACAAATCCGACGACAATCCCTCAGGATTCTACGAGTTTAAAGACTACGATAACGAAGACGATAGAGTGAATCTTTTTGAGGCGGATAGAGCAGTAAGATTTGGACAGATACTTGACAGGCCTATCAACGGCATCGAGACAGATACATCGATAGAGACTTTCAACTTCACAGTCGGCAGACTCTCAGACATAGACGTAGCAGTATTCTCCGGCGCAGAAAGCCTCGATAGAATTGAGGAAAACGAAGAGGCCTTCAGAGAATACATGGGGGATGGCTCAGCTCTCTTCCTGATGAACCTGACGGAAGATGATGTGGAAAGGCCTATAGTGCAGGATATAGGCTTCCAGTGGATGGATCTTCCTGTGGGCGATGAAGATGACTACAGTGCTGCTTTCTCAAGCTTCACGGAGTCCGAGCAACTCGAGACTTTCTATGCAGGATACGGAGCGGATTCAGATGATATCTCGCTTGCTCCCGGAGGAAAAGTGGTCTCAGGTCAGGGCGATACTGAGACCTCGGAAGATGATCTTTTGTTCGCCAGAAACGCCAGATACGAGGTGGAACAGTTCAACGGCACTATTGAAACAGGAGAGTCATGGACAGAAATAAACAGCGGCGAGGCCTGTGAAGATAGAGAGGCCTCATTTGATTTCCACGGTGAATCGAAAGAAGTACGTAATATTGATTTAGCTGAGAGCGGCCCTGAATGTGGAGAGATCAGAGCCCTCAAAGTTGAACAGGATGGAGAGTTCTCAGAGCCGATTCTGGAGAATGAGGTGTATGTGATTGATGGAAGGCGTTACACTCCTCAGATAGAGGATTCTGAAGATGCAGAGTTTGTCTTTGCTGGAAGCGACAGGGTGGAACTGATTAATCACAGGAGGGATTTTGAAGATTTAGAAGGTCAGAAGATTGCAAGAGCTATGGAGAGAGAAGAGTTTAGTGAAGATGATAGAGAACTCCTAGTTTCTCTGATCTACTGGTTGAGAGGAGATGAAGTCAGATTTGAAGGAGGAACTGGCACCACATCGCTCTCTACAAGCGTCTATGGAGGTATCGATGAAGAAGTTTACATGCCTTACAGCGTAAAATTGAGGTGGGGAGAATGAAAGGACAGATGATGATAATCACAGCAGTAATCGTAAGCGTCATGATGCTTTCAGTATCCGCCTCTGTCGCACAATTGGGAGAAGGAACTCATGAATACAGAGATGAGGCCTACCTGATAAACATGATAGAAAACGAGGCGGAGGAAGTCGATACACGCTTCAATCAAGACAGACAGAACTTCGAGAAAATGGTTCACTCAATAGATGAATACACCACAAACGTCGAATACTGGCACTCTGAAGAATGCTTCAACGTCACCATGACCAATAGAGAATCCGATATAAACCTTCAGTGCATCGGATGAACAAAGGCCTTTTCATCCTAGTTGAATTTCTTGATGAATTCCACTTCGTCTTCCTCAAATTCGAACTGATCAACAAGCTCTGGATTATGCTCAATCAAGTCAGCAATCAGAGGCAGACTGTCAGAGGCCTCACTCTTTGAGATATGAAGCTTCTCCCCCAGTATGGAAGTAACTGAGTCCATCTTCTTCCTCGAGGCTCGGGAACTGCCTAGCTTCTTGATCTTTGAAGGATACTGGTAACGGGTATAGCCACCGTACTTCTGTTCCTTGCTTAAAGCCACTCCAACAGTGGAGAACTTGTAAAGATACTTGAGAAGCTTCCAGTTCTGACGCCGCATAATCCTTCCGTTGAAGAGATCAGCTTTGGACACCCAGTTGTAGGCCTCCGCAGTATCCTCTGTCCTGATGTATTCACGCGGGATATTTTCACGCACCCACTGAAGGAATGTATCAGGATCTTCATCAAGATTATCGGTTGCGCTGTCAGCAGTCTCCGCTGTCGTCGTCTTGAATATTATCTTCAGGGCCTGGAAGATATCCTGTTGGCTGTCGCGTCCGGAAATAGCCTCTAGATCCTCTACTTCAAGTTTTTCCTGTCCTGTAGCTGCTGCCTCGAGATCGTTTATTGCGGAACGCATCTGCCCTCCAGCACTTCTTGCAATACGCTTTACAGCTCCTTCATCATAATCTATGCCTTCGGCCTCAAGTATTTCTTTCAAATGGGCATTGATGGAGTTAGTGTGGACAGAATCAAGCTTGATTAACTTGGATTTGTTCCTCAGACTCCTGATACTGTTCTCATAGGCATCGTTCGCTGTCATGACTACAGGAAAACGGCTTTCATCCACAATGTTGCCGATCTCCCGTACTCCGCCTCTATCAGAGTTACCGCTCATCCCATCGACTTCATCGATCAGTATAATCTTTTTTCCGCCGTGGAAAGAGGCCTGTCTTGTAGCCTCCTTCAATTCTGTCTTCAGTTTCTTCTTGGTTCGGACGTCAGAGGCATTGGTCTCAACTAGTTCATATCCCAGATCGTTGGCCAGGGCCTCCACGAGAGAGGTCTTCCCCGTGCCAGCCTGTCCATGCAGAAGCACCGGCTTGTCGCCACTACCCCAGTTCTCAGCCCACTGCTTCAGCTCCTTCTTCTCACTGGAGGCACCACGGTAATCTGAAAGACTTTCAGGCCTGTACTTCTCAACCCACATAACCAGCCACACCTCTTCTATATTGCCGGCGTGTTACACCGACATCCGAGTTTGTTCCGAATCTTGGTTCTTTCATGATTATTCATCTAGTTCCGCTATTTTCGCAAGTAAGGCCTCTATCTGGATATCAGGGCTTCCTCCTTCACTGATCCTGAACTCGAACTCCCCAAGATTATCGATTATCTGAAGCTTCCCTCTCTCAGAGATATCCAAGTCATAGATCTCCCTGTGAATCGAATCGATTACATCCTGCCCGTCAAGGCCTCTCTCAATCATCAAGTCGGAGAGCTTGTCACGAGCATCCATGAACTCCTCATCCAGCGCCAGATTCAGAATCTCAGTGATTTCATCAGGCCTCAAAGAAGCAGCTACACCGTAAATATCCTCTTCATCGATCTCATCTGTCTGAATAGCTGCTGTCTGAAGAATATTAGTTACCCTTCTCAAGTCACCGCTTGAAACACGCATGATCGCATCAACAGCATCTTTTGAAACTTTGAACTCCTCTTTCTCTCCCAGTCTCTGGATGTAGGCCTTCACTTCATCCTCTTCAAGCCTGTTGAATCTGAAGACGGCACAACGAGACTGGATAGGATCGATGATTTTTGATGAGTAATTGCATGAAAGAATGAATCTGCAGTTATCCGAGAACTGCTCCATAGTCCTTCTCAAGGCCTGCTGAGCATCCGGAGTCAATGCATCTGCTTCATCAAGGAAAATAATCTTGTAGTCGGCGTCGATCGGCTTTGTACGGGCGAAATCCTTTATTTTATCTCTTACAACATCGATCCCTCTTTCGTCAGAGGCGTTTGTCTCCATGAAGTTCTGCTTCCAGGCATCTCCGTACAGATCCTTCGCCAAGGCGATGGCGCTAGTTGTCTTTCCTGTTCCTGCAGGACCCGCGTAAAGCATGTGAGGGATTGACTCCTTTTCGACGAAGGCCTCAAGTCTATCAGTTATCTCATCCTGCCCCACTACTTCGCTTAAAGTATCAGGCCTGTATTTTTCCGTCCATACATCTATCACAGTTTATCACCTGTACAGCTGTTTTCTGTAATCATAGAGAATCTTTGATACCTCATAGAATCCACGTATCTAATGACTCTTTTATGTTTTCACCGGCAACAGTAGAATGTGAAAATAGGCCTTACAGGAACACCAGGAACAGGAAAAACAACGATCGCAGAACACCTGGATATCGAAACTGTACACCTTAATGAGTACATGCGGGAAAACGGGATAGGAGAGGAAGACGAAAACGGGGAGCTTGAAGTCGACCTAGAGGAGTTGAGAGAGAATCAGCCAGAGGCCTCAGAAAAGGACTTGCTTGTAGAAGGTCATCTTGCACATTTTCTGGATCTCGACTACTGCATCGTTCTCAGGACGAGGCCTGACGTACTGAGCGAAAGACTAGGTTCAAGAGATTACAGCGATCAAAAAATCAGTGATAACGTTGAGTCAGAGAAGCTGGACCTCATTCTTTCACAGGCAGTTCAGAGGCAGGAAAAAGTTTTCGAAATCGATACTACTGAGATTTCTGTAGAAGAGGCCTCTGAAAGGATTATGGAGGCATTAGATAATAGAGAGGAAAGATATGGTGAAGTGGACTGGCAGGAGTTTATCTAACTCAACTTTTTCAAGTCTTTTCCTGAATCCAGTTTCTAAGAGTTTCTTTATCGAGTGCTCCGGTGTTCTGTGCGACTACGTCTCCATCTCTGATTATCAGTAGTGTTGGCAGTGCGCTTACGTTGTATTTAGTCGCTAGATCGGAGTGTTCCTCCATGTTGACTTTTCCGAAGTTCACGTCGTCGAATTCCTCTGACACTTCCTCGTATACCGGTGCCAGTTTCTGGCAAGGTCCGCACCAGGAAGCCCAGAAATCAACTATCCATGTGTCTCCGGATTTTACAGCTTCTTCCATACTCGAAGGATCAAGTTCTTCAGGCATACACAACTTTACAAATCTAAATGTTTAAGAAGAAAGCGGTTAACAGACGGTAACGGCACCTTTATTTCGAGACCCGTCACCGTCCTTGATTTACGTTCTACTCATCGTCTTCCATGTAGACTGTTCGAATCGGGTACGGAATATCGATTCCCTCATCATCGTACTTCTCCTTCACGAGCTGAGTTACTTCGGATCCGCCTTTCACAATACTTGCTCTCTTGTTATCTGTCCATCCACGAAGCTTCAGGTTCACGGAAGATCCTCCTAGTTCATCTACCAGTACCTGTGGCTCAGGCTCTTCTTCAACAGTCTCAGCTTCTTCAAGTACTTCTTCAGCAAGATCCTTGGCCTTCTTGATATCATCATCGTAGCTTACGCCCACAATAACATCGAAACGACGATTACCGTAAACAGTATTGTTGATAATCTGCTTGTTGTACAGAGTTGAGTTCGGAACAATCACCTGACGCCCATCATACGTCTTGATTGATGTCGCGCGAGTCTTGATATCCATAACAGTTCCTTCCTCATCATTCACTCGGATCTGATCACCTATCTCAATAGGCCTGTATATCATAATCAGGATTCCGGAAACAAAGTTGGAGATCATATCCTGCAGTGCAAAGGAGAGGCCTAACCCTATGAGGCCTACTGCGGCGCTTAATGCTGTTATAGGGACGCCGAATACTCCAAGGAAAGCTACAAAAGTCAATGGATATATGATGTAGGCTGTCAATCTTTTTGTGGAACGGACTGCGTGCTCGCTGCCACCTCTCTGTTTAATAGTTTTTTCCACTGCGATGTTTGAAAGCCTGTTGACACCATAACCTGCCGCGATCACGATAACTCCAGCAACAAGTGCTTGAGCAGATATATCAGGCAGGAAAGCCGCAAAATTAGCGTATACATTTTCAAAAACCATGACTAGTTAAACCACTAACCTAGAATCAGTCCGGCAACCATAATAAAGCTTTTCCAGATAAAAAACGGAGAGAACCCTGCAATTAATTAACCGGCAGAACTGAAACTAAGAAACGTGGACCTCAAATCCCAATACGTACAGTACGCAGTACAGGCCTCACTAGCAATCACAGCAACAGCATCAGTATACTTAATCGATACATCAAGGCCTCTAACACTACTCGTACTGCTGCAGATACCTCTACTGTACGCCTACACAGCATACATATCTGAAGACGACTTCCAGACTTCTTCACTTATATCACTTGCAGCACTGGCCTTCGTGCCTCTGGGAACAGTATTCGCAGCAGTCGCAGTACTCACCACATCCGGAAACATACTCGTATCAGTACTGTCAAGAGGCACAGGATTCAGAGACTTCTACGCAACAGCATCCCTGCCACTTCTTTTCGCAGGACTGGCAGTAGGCCTCACAGTATTCGCATCATTCGCTGCCTCACCTGAAGAAGCCGACAGATTCGCAGAAGAGGCCTCCACATTCATGGCAGATAGAACAGGCGAAATGATGAACAGGACAGGCCTCCAGCCAGGACAGCAACAGGAACAATTAGTAGCCACTATATCAACAGTCACGGTCACAACAACACACGCCTACGTACTCAACAGGACAGAACTAAGTCCTCAGGATATGGAAAATGTGTCGCAGGCCTTTGAAGATGCTGAGGAAGATGTTCCTGAGATGATAATGGGTGAGGCCTCGGATACTACTCCTGATATACAGGAAATCACTGAAAGAGTAGTAGATCTGTTGATGACAGGGAATACACAGCTTCTTCTCGTCCCTGTCATAGCTTTACTTGTTTATGCTTTACATCCTGTAGCAGGTCTTTTAATGGCTTTCATTGGCGTAGGGCTTCGCAGAGTCGATGGTTACCTACGTGAAACCGGTGAATCGGAATTTTAAAGGTAACATCAACAGTTCTGAGACGTGACAGAGATAAAATTTGCCGACGATTCTGAGGCCTCAGAGACTTTACCGGAAGATTTCGAGCCTTACGTGAAGGAATGGTTTAATGAACAGTTTCCAGGCCTCAGCAGTCCACAGAAGCATGCCTTCGATCTGATTCACGAGGAAGAGAACTCCTTGATCTGCGCTCCTACAGGTTCTGGTAAGACTCTATCAGCTTTCATGAGTGCCCTGAACGAGCTTTTCAGAATGGGCAAGGAGGACAGGCTTGATGATGAGGTTTACGTGGTCTACGTTTCTCCTTTGAGAGCTTTATCCAATGATATTAAGAGGAATCTGGAGGATCCGCTTGAAGGAATCAAGGAGAAAGCTGAAGAAATGGGATACGAAGTACCGGAAGTCAGATCAGCAGTCAGAACAGGAGATACCACGGATGCAGAGAAAAGAGATATGCGGGAGAACCCGCCTCACATCATGATCACGACACCGGAATCACTGGGGATACTGATCAACTCCCCGAAGTTCCGCGAAAGCATGAGAAACGTCAAATACAGTATAGTGGACGAAATTCACTCGCTCAGTGAGAACAAGAGAGGAGTCCACCTATCGATGACTCTGGAAAGACTCCAGCACATGACAGAGACAGATCCAACACGTATAGGCCTCTCCGCAACACAGGCCCCGATAGACGAGATAGCAAAGTATCTGGTCGGATACGACGTCGACGAAGAAATAGAGATGAAGGAGACAGACTACGATCCAGTCAAATCGGCACCAGAGGCCTCCAGCGAAGAATACGAGACGCGTGGATGCACTATAGTCGACGTCTCCGCCTCAAAGGAGATCGACTTGGAGACTGTATCGCCTGTCAGCGACTTGATCAATACTCATCCGAAGGAAGTTCAGGAAGCGATGTACGATCAGATGCACAACATGATACAGGACCACGAATCCACGATAATATTCACTAATACCAGGAGTGCAACGGAGAGAGTTGTCAACAACCTGAAGGAACGCTTCCCTGATCACTACGATGAAAACATCGGCGCTCATCACTCCTCGATGTCCAGAGAGGAAAGACTGGATGTGGAGGAGGCCTTGAAGAAAGGAGAGATGAAGGTCGGAGTAACTTCAACGTCCCTGGAGCTCGGAGTTGATATCGGGAGCGTCGATCTTGTACTACAGCTCGGAAGCCCGAAAGGAGTAGCTCGAGGAATTCAGCGTATAGGGCGCTCAGGACACCAGATCGGAGAGAAAGCTAAAGGAAAAATGATTGTAACGGATAGAGACGATGCAGTGGAATGCTCGGTGCTGACGAAGTGTGCAAAAGAGGACGAACTTGACAGGATACAGATACCAACGAACTGTCTTGACGTACTGGCACAGCAAATCGTGGGGATGGCGTGCAATCATCGCTGGGATATCGATCACGCATTCAACACTATAAGAAAGAGCTACTGCTACAGAGGCCTCTCCAGAGAGGATTTTGACAAAGTTATGACGTATCTTGCCGGAGAATACGAGCTGGAGGATCAGAACGTGTACAGAAAGGTCTGGAGAAACGAGAAATCAGGCCTGTTCGGGAAGTCGGGGAAGATGACGCGAGTTATCTACATGACGAATATCGGTACTATACCTGATGAATCGGGCTATGATGTGGTGACGAGAGGCGATAATAGTTACGTTGGGACTCTTGATGAGGAGTTCCTTGATCGATTGACTAAAGGAGATATCTTCACTCTGGGAGGGTCTACTTACAAGTTCTCTTACGCCCGTGGAATGAAAGTTTACGTTGATCCCAAGCCTCAGAAACAGCCTACAGTACCTTCATGGTACTCCGAACGCCTACCACTAAGCTATGATCTTGGTGTAAAGATAGGAAAGTTCAGGAGAGATGTAGCCGAGCAGCTGGATCTGGGTGCGGGAGACGACGACATAATCCAGTGGATAATGCACAACTACTATCTTGACGAAAACACTGCTGAAGCCATCTACAGATACATAAAGGAGCAGCACAGCTTCATGGGACAGGTATCAGACGATAAAGATATCACAGTTGAAAAGTTCATAGACGATGAGAACAGGCAGAACTTCATCTTCCAGACAACCTACGGAAGAAGAACACATGATGCAATAGCACGAATACTCGCCCATCTACTCCAGAAAAGAGTAAGCAGCAACATCGGCATGGTGATAGACGACAACGGATTCATACTTGTAACTCCACGTAGGCCTATAGATATAGACAAGCTGCTGCAAGAACTTACGGAATGCAATCTTGAAAAAGAACTGAAGGATGCCGTCAGCAAGACAGAACTGATGAAGAGGCGTTTCCGCCACGTCGCAGGAAGAAGCCTGATGATACTCCGTAACTACCAGGGAAGCTCAAAGACAGTCGGACAGCAGCAGATGAAAGGCCACTTCCTGATCTCAGCGATCAGAAACAAGTACGGAGACGACTTCCCGATGATAAAGGAGACATACAGAGAGATAATGGAGGACGCCATGGATATCAAGCACACAAAGGAAGTAGTGGAAGGCCTTGAAGATGGAGACATCCAGATAGAAGTGAAGAACACTGATATACCATCTCCTTTCAGCCACAACCTGCTACTGCAGGAGAGCAGCGATGTACTGAAGATGGAGGACAAGAAGGAAAGACTTCAGGAACTTCACCAGCAAGTGCTTGACAGAATAGGAGAGGACTAACACCTAAGCTAAAAATACTCTACCATACAATAACTATTACAGTGACGATGCTGGAACAACAGATCCAGGCCTTGATGCCTGTACTTGAACAGATATTCTTGAATCCGATAGGCCTTCTGGCACTGCTGGCGCTTGTTCCACTCTTGATCTTCTACCTGGCGAGGCCTCAGCCTGAAGAGAAACTGATGCCTTCCATGATGTTTTTCCGCAAGCACGAGGCAGACAGCAAGCTGAGAAGTGCTTTCCGAAGACTGATGAGAAACTTTGTACTTTTACTTCATATACTGATTATAGCGGCTTTTGCTTTCGCTCTTGCAGAGCCTTTCGCAGAGATGCCTGAAAGACCTGACGACGCAGTCCTGGTCTTGGATAGATCAGCCAGTATGCAGGGCCAGGACATAGAATCATTTATAGGAGATAATCTGGGTGAAAGGAACACTGTGATAGCTACTGGCTCACAGACAGAGGTGAAAGCAGAGTCAGTGCCGGCTGATCAGGCGATGTCAGTAGTTCAGGACATACAGTTCCATGACACTGAGACAGACCTGATTTCAGGCCTGCAGACAGCTAGAAACTATCCGGGAGAGATAGTTGTAGCCAGTGACCTACGGCAGACAGTCGACGACAGAAATCCGGAGGAAATACTTGAATCAACATCCAATCCTGTAGAAGTGATGGATACTGACCAGTCCAACACACACGCAGTTACAGAAGTAGATGTAGGAGATGAAACAACAGAGATATCAATAGTAAGATACGGATCAGGAGAAGACACAGTACAGGCACAGCACAACGAACAGGAAGTCGAAATAGAACTTGAAGAAGGCCTCAACATACATGAAATCGAAAACGAGCCGGGAAGAAACACGTTCACACTTCCTGACGACGGACTGAACGTTGACAACGAAGCCTTTTTCTACATACCGGAGCATGAAGGCCTAGGAATATACACCGTTGAAGAGGACAGCCACTTCAGGGAAGCAGTAGATCTTATCGACGAATTCACATACGTGGAGGAGGCGGAGAATGCTGATGTATACTTCATAAACGGCGATTATCCGGATATAGCGGACGAAGTCGATGACGGAGATGCAGCAGTCCTCACGAAACAGTCCGACGTATTTGAAGAGTTCGGATTAGAGGCCTCTACAGATACGGTACAGGATGAAGTAGTCATAGATTATCCGCAGAGGATTTCTCTTGGACAAGTAGAGTACAGGGAGACAGGCCTTGAAGGAGAATCACTTTCCAATCCGGATGAAGTGGTGCAGATCCATAGTTACGGTGAAGGCAGTGTACTAGCGTTCAACGCAGAGATGACAGGTTTCAGAGGCAATATTCTTTACCCGGTTTTCTGGCGTCACGCACTGCTCAGAGTGACAGATACGCCTTCAACAACAGATCTAAATATACAGACAGGCCAGTCAGTTACAGAGGGAGATGAAACAGTACAGATAACAGAGACAGGCTTCCACGAAGTAGGCGACAGGACGTACGCAGCAAACCTTGAATCAGAAGACGAATCCTCAGTAAGAACAACTACGGCAGAGTTCGAAGGCACAACACTGGAAGCCACAACAGAAAGAAACCTTCAAAACCTTTCAGTATTCCTGATAGCGCTCCTGATACTTGTAGAACTACTTTACCTCTACAGGATAGGTGAACTCAAATAATGATAATAGAGAACCCGATCTACCTTTTACTACTCGTGGCTGCACTCCCGCTTGCATACCAGGCCTACAGGGCAGAAAGCTTCAGAGGCCGATTCATCTCCGTTTCATACGTTGCAATACTGCTTACTCTTTCACTGGCAGCAGCCTCTCCACAGATACAGCAGGAGACCTCGGTAGTGGAAGATGATAGACTTGTAGTTCTTCAGGATGAATCCAGTTCGATGCTTGTAGAAGACAGAGATATGGAAGGCCTTGAAGACCTGACACTGGAGACAAGAACGATCGCAGCAGGAAACTCCTCAGCCATCGAACAATCAATGATGGCGATGCTGGAGGAAAACACGACTTACCTCGTGGACTCGGATATGCAGGATGACACAGATTTCCAGGAACTTGAAGAGGCCTTCAACGATGCAGGATCGGAACTGAACTTCGTGAAACGTGACATGAAACACGAAAGCTCCGTAGCAATAGAAGGCCCATCAACAGCAGTACCGAACACAGAAAACACTTACACAGTCAAACTGGAATCCACTACAGAAGAGTACGAGACACCTGAAGTAGAAGTCAACGGAGAAGAAATAGATATACAACAGGAAACCGAATCAGAATACACCTTCCAGTACACATTCTCCGAAACAGGCACACAGAACATACAGGCCTCAATACCAGACAACGACGAATACACATCCAACAACGAATACTTCAAAGCAGTCAATGTAATCGAAAGACCTGACGTACTTGTAATCGGAGAACAAGGCCCACTGGACGAAGAAATCAACGAATTCTTCGCACTTGAACACAGAGACGACGTCCCAGAAGATCTCTCAGAATACTACTCAGTAATCCTGAAAGAAGATATAGGACAGTCAGAGGCCTTACAGGACTACCTGTACGACGGCAACGGCCTCGTATACACAGGAGACACAGAAGAACAGGACATGGACGTACTGCCGGTAGAAGAATACGACTACAGCCAGGATGTTGATAATCCCAAGATAATTATCGGTATCGATAACTCTCAGAGCAATATAATAGTAGATGAGGGTGAATTAGGGATTACTGGGGGAAGTAGAGATTGTTTGATTGGGGATTCAATAGCTGAATCTAAGGATTTGGGATTAAATCTTATTTCTAGCTTGGAAGATCAAAGACCAGAATCTATTGTAGGGGCTTTTGTATACAATAATAGTGTATATGAATTTGGGGAACCTCAGCCGCTATCAAACACAGAATATACAAATACACTATTGGGAACTGATTCTGCTGGAGGAATTGCGAGCATTCCTGTATGCGGTCAAGGATATCATATTCAATCATTACAGGCAGCTCAAGATACAATTGGAAGTTCTCCCGGAAATATAATTCTCTTGACGGATGGTAGTATCCCTAGCACAGGCGGTATTCTATCTCCTTCAGCGGATGAACTTTTTGACAGGTATGGTATGGCTTCAGAAGGTTTAGATATAGATCTCGAAGTACCGCCTGAAGTATACAAAGAGGAAGCTTTGGAGGAGGCCTCCAAGCTCTCAGATAATGTCAGTCTGCATACTGTGGCAGTAGGAGATGATCCTGAGAGGGATTTCCTTGAGGAGCTGGCTGAGGAGGGGAATGGAGAGTTCTATGATGGCTCTGAAGAGTTTTATGCTTTGGAGAATCGTTTCCAGGGGGGTGGAGGCTCTGAAAGAAGGAGTATCGCTACTGTAAGTTTGAATCATTTCATCACTGAGGACCTGGGGCGTTTGAGTTCTACTGTTACTGATGTGGAGGATTCTATGGCGAAGCCTTCTGCCAATAC
>JALDAN010000025.1 GCA_022729355.1 Candidatus Nanohalarchaeota archaeon
AATGAGTCACTTACACTTGATGAACTTAAACAGATCTTCATGGATACATCTGAAGATCTAGGACTCGATGAGAATACACAGGGATCAGGCCTGCTGAACGTTGCGTCAGCCTACGAAGTTGCTACTTCATCAGAAAACGAAACCGAGGCAAACGAGACGGAGAACTTCCCTCCTGTGATAGAAGAGGCCTCTCCTGTAGATGAAGTAGTTAATGATACTGTTGAAGGCTCAGGTATCGATGTAGAACTTTCCGCAGTTGTAACTGACAATGACTCGGAGGTAATCAACGTCTCCTTCAGTTTTGCGAACGATACAGAGATACAGAGTTTCAGCGGAGAACCTCCATTGGAACCTGTCTACCTGCTTGAAGGCCTACCTGAGAACACTTCGTACGAATGGAAGATAGAGGCCTCAGACGAGGAGCACATAATCGTTACCGAGGATCTCCCTTTCCGTACAGCATCTGAAGACGTTGTTGACGGCAATGAATCGGAGAGAGTGAATGACTCCGAGCTGCCTCCAGGACTTGAAGATAGAGAGAATCTTCCGCCAGCCTTCACCGACAGAACTCCTGCAGAGCCGAGAGGCATAGGTTACGGCCTCAGAAGAGCCTTTGAGAGAATCGATCTGGCATTGACTTTCAACGAGGAGAGAAAAGCAGAGAAACGTGTAGAACTTGCTGAAAGAAGACTTGCAGAGGCCTCCACACTTGAGGAAGGAGATGAGAGAAAAGAAAGACTTATGCAGGAGTACAGGAACAACGTTGAACAGGCCAGACAGGTAGCAGATAGAAACAATGAATCAGAGAGAAGTAGAGGAATATCTGAAAGAATAAGAGGGCTTGAACAGGCAGAAAGACAGATAAGCCAGAACCCGGGACAGGGAACGCCAGGAGGCCCTGAAGAACCGGGAAGAAGCGATGAACAGGAAACAGGTCCACAGAACGATGTAGCTCCTGGAGGATCTGATATCTCCCAGAATGAAACACCAGGACAGGAAAGAAGCAGCCAGAGACCTGAACAGTCACACAGAAACGATAACGCCGGTGAAAGAGGACAGTCAGATCAAAGAAGTAGTGCTGATGAAGGAGAGCAGAGATCAGGAAGTGATCAAGCCTCAGGCGGAGAACAAAGTGAGGATCGTCAGGAAGGAGAGGCCTCTTCTAGCGAGCAAAGAAGCATTCCGGATGCAGGACAGTCATCAGGGAGTAACGGTGAACAAGCTTCAGGCGGACAGACATCCTCAGGTGCAGCTAGCTCCGGTCAAAGTCCAGCAGATGACCCAGGACAGGATGTTGGAACTGAGACAGATGAATCATCAGAAACAGATACTTCTTCACAGGAAGATGAAGAATCAGCAGGAAGCGAAGCATCAAATGATGATTCTACAACTTCAGGAAATCAGGGAGCAAATCAGAACAGTGGACAGGCCTCACAGGACAGCTCCCCATCAAATAATAATGGAAATCAGGGAGGCTCCAGCAGCCAGCAAGGAAGTTCAGGTAGCGGATCCAGTGGCCAGGGCGGAGGTCCTGTAGGCAACTTCTTCGCATCTCCAAGCCTCAACTAGAAAAATTTATCATCTGTCATAATATTCTATGAAAGAGATCAAAGGCAAAGTATTCACAGGGATGGGTGTCGCCAGAGAATACCTCGAACTACAGCCCTACCAGGACAAGATAGAGAAAGAAACAGGATTCAGGCCTTTCCCTGGAACTCTCAACATCAACTCCAGTAAAGAAGAAGTACAGAAAGTACTACAGAACGCAGAGGCCTCAAGAATCAAATCATTCAAATACAGAGGCACGGAATACAGCGGTATCGACATCTACGACGCAGAGATAAAAGGCCTTAAAGCAGCTGTCATCAGAATGGACATCACAGACTACGGCCCTGAAATAATAGAAGTAATCGCAGAACACAATCTAAGAGAAGAACTAGGCCTCGAAGATGGAGATGAGATAAAGATATTTATCCACTGAAAGTATCAGAGGCCTTTGATTTATAGGCCTGACTGTGTTATTTGTTTGCTGTAAATGTTTACTGGATTAGTTGAGACAACAGGCACTGTAGTTGATGTGGAGGAGGCCTCTGAAGGAAGACGTGTTTCTGTAGAGAGGCCGGAAGGGTTTGATGAGCTTTCGATAGGTGAGAGTATTTCTGTCAGTGGTGTATGTCTTACTGTGGAGGCCTTCGATGATGACTCCATGAGTTTCTTCTTGGCGGAGGAGACTCTTGAGAAGACATGGTTCTCTGAACTGAAGCAAGGTTCTGAAGTTAATCTTGAGCGTTCCTTGAGGCCTCAAGACAGGATGGGAGGTCATATTGTTCAGGGGCATGTGGAGGCTGTTGCAGAGGTTCTGGATGTTGAGGAGCTGGATGAGGGCTGGAACATGACTTTTTCTCTTTCTGAAGAGTTACGGGATCTGGTTGTGTACAAGGGATTCATCACTGTTGAAGGGATTAGTTTGACAGTTACAGAAGTCACTGATGACTCGTTCTCTGTCACTGTAATCCCGGAGACCTGGAAAGTCACGAATCTTTCAGATAAGCTTGAGGGCGACGAAGTGAATATAGAGACGGATATGATGGGGAAGTACGTGAAGAAGATGATGGATAGTAGAGGTGTCTGATTGAATGGCTGAGAGTTTGTATCTAGGTCTTGATGTTGGTGCATCGAATATCAGGGTTGGTCTAGGTGATGAAGAAGATCTTTATTCAGATAAGCTGAGAGAAGTTCCGACAGAAGATTATTGGTCTGAAGAAGGCCTCCGTACACTGATAATTGAAACACTAGAACTCTTTGAGATCTCTCTGGAAAGCTTAGATGGTGTAGGGATAGGTGTTCCAGGCCTCGTGAATACAGATGAGAATAAATTAGAGCTCTGTTTTGCGTTGGATGAGCTCTCTTTTACTGAAGTTTCGAAACTAGATATTGATATTAGTATTGAAAACGATGCCAACGTAGCTGTAATGGGTGAGAAATTCTACGGAGATGGTGGAAATAATGATAATATCGTTACGGTTATCATGGGAAGCGGAATAGGTGGAGGAGTTTACTACGGCGGTGAGCTGCTTGGAAGCCAGATAAAAGGGAGAAGTCCTGAGCCGGGAGGACTTTCTGTTGAAGGAGAAACCATCTGGGATGAAGCGGTTGGAGGAGAAAATCTGCCCGAATACATGGAAACTCTGATGGATGATGAGGAACAGAAGTACAAAGTATCAGATATGAGTGCTGAAGAAGTTTTCAAACTATCTGAAGACGATGAAGTTATCGCAGATCAGCTTGAAAAACTAACTGAACTAAATGCAAAAGGCATAACCAACCTAGTAAATCTTTACGCTCCGGAACTGATAACGTTCTCAGGATCTGTAGCAGTCAACAACCCCGAATTTATACGTAAATCGTTTGAAAAAGTCGATGAACTTGCGATAAATCCGAGGCCTGATATGAAGATATCCAAATTAGGGAATCGTTTAGGCCTCTACGGTGCACTGGCACTAGCACAGAAAACAGATAAAAATAATTAATAGGAGGCCTCTGCTTTTTTTTACAGTTGATTGAATGCTCTCTGCACAACTTCATTCAAAGCTGGATGGATGTGGATCGTATCCTGTATATCGGATACATTTCCGGAGCCTGATTTCATGGCGACAAGTACTTCATGTATCTGCTGTGATGAGTGAGGCCCCATGATGTGGCATCCAAGGATTTCTCCTTCTTCTGATGCCAGTAACTTGACGAATCCGTCTTCCTCTTTAAGTGCCATCCCCATTCCTGTGTTCTCGTATCTGTAGGAGGCCTTGACGTATTCTCCGTCTTCAAGTTCCTGTTCTGTTTGGCCGACTCCTGCTATCTGAGGACTGGAGAAGACTGCGTGTGGCATTGCGGTGTAATCAATTTCCTTCTTGTTTCCGACGAAGGCGTTGATTAATGCAACTTTTGCCTCTTCGTTGGCTGCATGTTTGAAGGGATGATCTCCGATTATATCTCCGAGTGCGTAGATATGATCGACTGAGGTATTCATGTATTCATCGACTTCGATGAAACCTCTTTCATCTGTCTCTATATCTGTGTTCTCGACTTTCAGGTTGTCAGTGTTCGGGACTCGTCCTGTAGCGATGAACAGTTCATCGGCCTCGTACTCTTCTCCATCAGCTACTACAGTGACTCTTCCATCTTCCTCGTAAACCTTTGAGGCCTCTGTTTCAAGCTTGACGTTGAATCTGTCCTCTACCAGTTCAGTGTATTTCTCTCCTATCTCCCTGTCTTCGTGCTTGAGCATCCTGTCTCCTCTCTGAAGTATCGTGACGTCGACATCCATCGCTTCGAAGAAGTGTGCGAGTTCGTTGGAGATGTATCCTCCGCCGATCATAATCATATCGTCAGGCCTATCCGTCAATTCCAGAGCTTCCTTACTTGTAAGATAGTCGACTTCTTCGATTCCATCGATCGGAGGGATGAAAGGCCTTGTTCCCGCTGCTACAACGATTTTATCTGCAGTTATTTTCTCTCCATCGACTTCCAGAGTCTCGTTGTCTATGAACTCTGCCTCTGTCCTGTAAAGAGTGTGTTGACTGGATTTCCTGATGCCTTCCTCGATGTTCTGAGAGTCCTGCTTTACTTCCTCATTGACTTCTTCAACTATTTTTTCGTACTTTATATCTTCAACTGAGGCCTCTATCCCGAATCTTTCAGAGTCCTGTATCTCCTTGACTATATCGGCTCTGTGGATCAGCATCTTTGACGGGATGCATCCTCTGTTCAGGCATGTTCCTCCTAGAGGCCCTGGCTCCACTACTGCTACTGATTTTCCTCTGCTTGCGAAGGCTGAGGCAACGTCAAGACCTGAGCCAGCCCCGATCACGATCAAATCATATTCTTCCATTAAACTATCACTTTGCTTCTGAAAAACCATAATTTAGAAAAAAGAGTGTTGAGAGGTGAGGCTCTAGGCCTCTTCCTCTTTCTTTTCTTCGATTAGTTCCTGTAGTTCGTCTGCGGAGTCTGCTCCGTCTCCACATGCGATGCATACGTCGTCATCTGATTCTCCCATTGTTGTTTTGGTTCACCTTGTATTGATTTCTAATTTACTGCAAGCTCTTTAATTTGTTTCTTCCGCTTCTGCACTTTTGAATCAGGTGGTTACCGGACGGTGTGCAAGAACAGACCCGATTTCCAAACGTAACTAAATAAATCTGTCTCACTATCCTATAATCATGACTGATGATGAAAAACTTCCTGCATGGTGTTCGGGAGAGGGTTGGTGTCCTTTGACGGCTACAGCCGGTATGATTTCCAAGAAATGGCATCCTGTGATAATTCACAGATTACTGGATGATGGAGACAAAGGATTCAACGACTTGAAAAAAGAAGTCTCTGGAATATCAAGCAAAGTACTTTCAGAAAGTCTTGATGATCTGGAGGACAAAGGGATAGTCGAAAGAACAGTGATATCGGAGAAACCTTTCAGAGTCAAATACGCACTGACTGAGAGAGGGGAAGGCCTTGAACCGGCGATCAATGAAATGATAAAATGGGGCCGCGAAAACATGAAAGAGGCCTCCAGCGAAGAAGAATCAATCGTGTAAGATATGGACAAGGAAACCGTAGAAGAATACATGGATTACTACTCCGAGACACAGGGAGTACTTCCTGAGAGACTGGAGGAATTCGGAGAGGCCTACAGAACACAGGGCTACCTGACCAGAGAACAGCTCTATGAGATAGCGTACGAGTCCAGCACCAGAAGCGCTTACCACGTCAAAAAGAACTCTGAAGAGGTATGCAGAGAAGTAACAAGGAACGTACTGAATGTAGAAGGCGATTTCTCAAAGATAGCTTTGATAGAAGGCCTCACAGGATTCAAGGCTCCGACAGCATCATGTGTGGTCGCAGCAGCTTTCCCGGATAAGCATGCAGTTGTCGATACACGTGTATGGGCCTCGCTTGAACGCTTCAACTATCTGGAAGGACGTAAAGAAACATTCAAGGCAGCTGACTACGTTGAGATGATCGGGCCTATCCGCGAGATCGCTGAAGAAACCGGTTACAGGCCTGTAGACATCGGATACGCTCTCTTCGCTTACGACGATGATAAAAGAGAGGGCACACTCCATTAAATTTTTTTAGGAGCGTAGCCTCTGATACTTCAATCCTGTGAAGTACTTGCCATCTCTGTAAACGGGATAGAGGCCTCCAAGCCTTGTAAGGAAAGCTCTTTCACTATCCATCATCAATCCTTTCTTCCCCACACGCATGAACTTTCTTTTAGATGGATTGTACTGTTTCAGCATCTCCTTTCCTGAAGTAATGTTCTCAGCTACAAGCCTTCCCTGCCTTATCTCCTCATGGAAAGAGTGACGTCCCTCGATGCATGCGCCTGTGGCGTAGACTCCGTCATGCTCCGGAGCTGAAAGACCCTGATTAACCTCAAGGCCTTCACTTCCACAGTCAAAATCTTCTTTTATCTGTTCTGAACACTTCAGGCCTCCGCACCAGATCACTGCATCGTACTCTGTCTCGATACCGTCCTCAAACTCTATACCGTAGTTCGCGATCTCTTTAACAGTAGAACCTCCTCTAAATCCAACTCCAGCCTTGTTAAAGTAACTCAGTAGTTCTTCTGAGGCCTCACTGTTCTCTCCGGGTAAAGGCCTCGTCTTCCTCTCCACTACAGTAGTATTGTATCCTTTCATTTCAAGGTAGCTTGCTACAGTACTTCCTTTCCTTCCAGCACCGATAACAGCCACTTCACCTGAATCCTCAAGAGCCTCAGCAGCCTCCATAGAGGCCTCTGCGGTGTAGAAGTTCTCAGTATATTCAAGGCTGAAATCCTGTTCACCGGTTTCTCCAGGTACAGCAAGCACCAAGTTATCGTACTCGAGGCTTTCATCTTCTGTCTCAACTACTTTTTCATCAGGCCTGTACTCCTCGACGCGGCTGTCCACGTAACGGATACGGGTCTTCTTCAGAAAATCTTCCAGATTGATGGAGATGTCTTCAAGATCTTTCTCCACTACTCTGTGAAGTCTATCGGTATTTGTATGATGTTTCTCAGTGTCCACGAGCACCGGTCGAAGGCCTTCACGTGAAAGTTTCAATGCTGCGTTCAGGCCTGCTGCTCCTCCGCCTGCCACGACTACTCTCCGGCTCATAAACAAGTATTTACGTTTTACTTGTGTTTAAAGCTATCATCTGTAAAGCAAGATTATGGTTTAAAAGACTTCACCACGACAATCAAATGTAGTAAAGATCGTTTTCGGCGGGATGGTGTAGTGGACTATCATTGGCCGTTTGGGACGGCCAGACCCCGGTTCAAATCCGGGTCCTGCCAATAAAATTTCTCTAATACCTAGTTTTTCAAGCGGTTGAATGTGTTCTAACTCGAAATCGGTTTGTGAAGTTTCAAAAACACCTGGATTTTATGACCAAAAAATTATTCAAATTTCGCCTATTATGGTATAATTATGTGTCCGTCAACTTCTGGTGCATCGTATCTTTGGGAGAAAACATTACGAGAAGCAAAAAAAGAGAACACTGCTACTCTAGCAGATTTAAAGGAAAATAGTGAAAGCTGAGTTCATCTTTAGGTCAAATACGGGTTCTGCCAAGCTCTTTTTTCCTGCTTTTTTCTGGTTTTTCTCGGTTGCTGTGTTATAACCTTTGGCATTTAAGTGTTTGATGCAAGGAGGTGTTATTTTATGAATGGTACAGTGAAGTTCTTCCACGATCAGAAGAATTACGGTTTCATCGAGACGGACGAGATGGATGATGACGTATTCTTCCACAAAGAAGATCAGGAAGATGGTTTCAGCGTTGAAGAAGGAGCTGAAGTAGAGTTCGATCAGGAAGAAGGAGATCGAGGTCCGAAAGCAGTCAACGTCTCAACAGCTTAAAGCTGAAAGGCCTCTCTAAGGTCTTACAATTTCTCTCTTACATTTAATTTCCGTATTTCATCAGAAAAAGGAAAAAGAAGATAAGAGGATATGTGACAAGAGCACCGCCACGTATTATGATGTATTACGATTACTTTTTGCAGTATTTAAATCTTTCTCTCCATCGTTGTACCACTCTACAGTGGTTCTAATTCTATATATTGTCTCAACGGTATCTATTATAGCAGGTGGTCAAGCGGTGAATGACGAGATAAAGCTCGGAAAATGCGTTGTGTGTAGCCGCGATGTCCGTAAACAGGATCTCTACATAAAAGCTGTAGAGGGCTACGTTCACAGACACTGTGCTACATCAAGGAACAAGGCCTCAGCCTGAACTCTCAGTCAAAGACAATTGAGAGGCACTTCCCCTTCTTTCTCTTTTTTGACTATCGGCAAGAGTTAAAGCATTGAGGCCTCAAGTTCAGTTGTATGAAGTTTCTCAATATTGTTGGAACAGCACGTGAAGGCCGTAAGTCTGTAAGGGCGGCGAAGAAAGTCGATGAACTTCTGCAGGAAAAAGGCGAGGAAACATTTTTCTACGACCTCAAAGAGAAGGAGATTCCGCCTGTAGGAAACAGGACGTATACTGATGAAGGACCTGTACCGGAGGATATACAGGATCTCCGGGAGAAAGTGCTTGAAGCAGACTGCATCATCCTGACAGTACCGGAGTACAACCACTCTATTCCCGGCATTTTGAAAACCACGATCGACTATATGTATCCGGAGTACGATGAAAAACCTTTCGCATACGTCACAGTCTCCGGAGGAGGCTTCGGAGGAGTAAGAGCACTCAGCCATCTCCACGACATAACACTGGAGATCGGAGGACAGCCAGGCCCAAGCATTCAGATCTCCAACATCTCAAAAACACTAAACGAGGACGCAGAGATAACTGATGAGGCCTACAGAGACAGATTCAACAACTTCATAGAAAAAGTACAGGAATTCACAGAGAAAAGAAAACCAGTGCAATAGAGGGAAAAAATACAGATGGATGATGAAGAGGCCTTTGAAACTTTCACAGAACTGGAGAAGTATATCGGCGTAGAGGATTCTCTTGAGTTCCTGATGCTGGCTCTGGATGAAAGGCCTGCGGCTTTAATTACTGTTTTCCATGGCAATCTTACAAAGGAGTTCAGACAACATCTACAGGACCTGACTGAGCATTTTGGACTTGAGTATGTAGTTCACAAGGAGCGTGAATCTGTGTTTGATGCCTTAATATATCTGGCTCGTGACGAGGAGAGGCTTGAACGTTTCGAACCAGGAGAGGCCTCGAAGAAAGATATAGGTCTTTTCCTTGGTTATCCGGAGAAAGCTGTTGAGGCCTTCAGTTTAGAGTTAAGTACTCGTGAAAATTTCAGGAAGTTCAGTGAGATGATGAGCAGTGATGAGAAGACGGAGGAAGAGGCAATGGAGTTCCTTGAGAACGCTGGAGCCTCTTATCTAGAGAGATTTGAGGCCTTTATCGAGGAGTTACTGGAGGAGGAAAAACTGAGCGATGAGGAAAGAGCTTATCTCAGGCTTGTACCTTACACTCCTGCACTTGATGAGGCCTCTGTGATGAAGGCTGTTGAGAGAGGACGTGAAAGAGAGGAAGCATTGAAACAGTTGGATGAGGAGAACGATTTTGATATCAGCAGTTACTTCCTGGAGAAAATCAAGCGATCATCGAACTGATAAACGGCTACCTTTGTTTTTATTTAGATTGTTTGATAATTCCAGTTTATTATGGATGTTTCAAGCCCAGTATTCGATGACGGAGGAGAGATACCTGAAAAATATGGATACCCGCGTGAAAACGTTAATCCGCCTCTAGTGGTTGCAGATATACCGGAAGAGGCCTCTACACTATGCATCATAATGGATGATCCTGATGCTTTGGAGCCGGCAGGAAAGATCTGGCTGCACTGGACAATCTGGGACATCCCAACAGAAGTAGACGAAATCAACGAAGGCGACTCACCGGGAACAGAAGGAGAAACAGACTTCAGAAACACAGGATACGACGGCCCTAATCCACCGGACGGAGAACACACATACGTCTTCACAGTCTACGCACTGGATACAAAACTGGGCCTGGAAGAAGGAGCATCAAGAGAAGAACTGGAGGAAGCCATGGAAGGACACGTACTTGAAAAGGCCTCACTGGAAGGCAGATTCCCCAAGATAGAAGACTAAAATGTATGAATATACAGGATGCGCTCCACGGCTACATAGAACTTGAGAAAGATGAGGCAGCTGTACTTGACAGTCCGGAGATGCAGAGGCTTCGCAGGATCAGACAGCTAGGCCTCTCATCACTTGTATATCCCAGTGCAACACATACACGTTTCCAGCACTCGCTTGGAGTGATGCATCTGGCCGGAAGATTCGCTGAAAGTCTGGAGCTGGATGAGGAAAGAAGAAAGGAATTACGTATTGCAGGCCTACTACATGACTCGGGTCACGGGCCTTTCTCACATGCCAGTGAAGTGGTCGCAGAGAAACACGGATACTCTCATGAGGACTTCTCTTTCAAAGTAGTTGACAGACTTGAGGATCTCTACACTGTTGAGGCGGAGCGCGTCAAGAAGATCATCGCCGGAGAACTGGAGCTCGGACAGGTAGTGGCAGGAGATATAGACGCCGACAGAATGGATTATCTAATGCGTGACTCACATGCCTCAGGCCTTGAACACGGAGAGATAGACTACGATACCATAATCAGACTCGCAGAGATAGATTCCAGAAGACTAGTGTTCAGCGAAAAAGCCGTTCAGGCACTTGAATCACTTTTCACAGCAAGATTCCACATGATCAACACACTCTACAATCACCACGCTGCCATGATAGCTGAAAAAATGCTCCAGAGAAGCATGGAGAACCTTGTGGATGAAGGCCTCGAAGTCGAGCAGTTGATGAGGCTTGACGATTACACAGCACACAACAGACTGATGGAATCAGAGGCCTCCAGCGAACTTTATGGAAGAATCAAGGACAGGAAGCTGTACAAGAGGGCTCTCGTCTGGGATTCAGATGATATTCCACGGGAGGCCTTGAGGTCTCTTGAAAGCCGTATAGATGAACCGAGGAAGCTTGAAAGAAAGATAGCGGAGGAAGCATCAGTGAAGCCGCAGGAAGTAATCATAGATACGCCTTCGATCCCTTCTACATCTGATATAGATGTGAAGATAAAGAAAGGTGGAGAAGTCAGGCCTCTCAGCCATTTCTCCCCGATACCAGAGGCACTGGCAGACGCTGAATGGAGAGGAGTAGCACTGCGGATATACGCTCCAGAACACGTGACAGAGGAGGTAGAGGCCTCTGCGAGAAAAGTCCTGATAGATTACACGAAGGTTCTTCAGAAATTCATATGAAATCTTTTTCTGCATTTTATTTTTTAACAGTTCAATGCTCATAAGCGGTACAGGAGGCCTTACTACGCTTTTATGGAAACAAGTCATGTACTTGTCAGATACGGTGACATCGGAACGAAGTCGGAGCCTGTTAGAAGCCGTATGATCAACGTTCTCAGGCAGAGAATAGTCGACAGACTGGAATACGACGATCTGGAATACAGCAAAGTCAGGACTATGCCAGGCCGAATACTGGTCGAAAATGTAGAATCAGAAGCTGTTGAAGCAGTTGCAGAGACACCGGGAGTAGCATCCGCCTCACCAGCGAAAAAAACTACACCAGAAATCGAAGTACTGAGAAGAGAGGCCTCTCAGATAGAGGTAGGGCACTCATTTGGAGTCGATACACGTAGATCAGGTCAGCACGGGTTCGACAGCGAGGAAGTTAATAGAGAGGTCGGTGCAGCAGTAGAGGAAGCTACTGGAGCAAAAGTTGATCTTGATGATCCTGACACATGGATAAATATAGATATCAGAGACGAAGAGGCCTTCATATTCACAGAAACGGTGCAGGGTACTTCAGGAATACCTGTTGGAAGTTCCAACACGTTAACAGCTTTGATTAGCGGAGGTATCGATTCGCCTGTGGCGGCGCATGAAGTCATGAAAAGAGGCTGTGATATAAAACCTGTATACTTTTACAACAGGCCTGTATCTGCCGAAGATCACCTGATGCGTTTCGAGGCCTCGTTGAAGAAGCTTGAACGTTTCCATCCCTCCAAGGACTGGAGCTACTACGTAGTCGACATGGAGGAAGTCAATAAAGAGTTGATGGAGCTGGGAAGCGGTCGCATGCTCGTCCACAGATACGTGATGTTCTGTGTTGCAGAAGAACTCTCTGTTAAGGACGGAAATTCAGGGATAGTGACAGGGGAAGCGATTTCCCAGAAATCTTCGCAGACGCCTGACAATCTTGAACTGACTTCTAACGCCATTGATCTGCCGATTCACAGGCCTTTGCTGACTGAGAGCAAAATAGATATAACGGAGAAAGCCCGTAGAATAGGGACTTTTGAGGAGGCCTCTATAGATTCTGCCTGTAGATCTCTGTCGCCTGAAAATCCTGCTACAAGAATGTCGGAAAACGAATTCAACAATCTTCTTGAGAAGGCCTCTGTGGAGGAACTGGTGGAGAAAGCGCTGAATAATGTTTCGGAGGAGGAGCTTTGATGAAGGCCTGGAGTCGGTTCGAAGGTTTTGTAGATCAGTATTTTTCACGTCGTTTACTGCTTTTACTTGTGGCTGTTAACTTGGGAGGCACACTCTTCGGCTTCTACTACTATATTCCACAGCTTTCGGAGACTCCTCTCCATTTATGGCCTCTCGTCCCGAACTCGCCGCTGGCAACGATTTTCTTCGCTTCATCTCTGCTTCTGATTCTTAGAGAAGGCCTTGAGTCGAGTCTAGGATTGAAGAATATTCTTTATGGGCTGGCATTTATAGGGAACGTCAAGTACGGTCTTTGGACAGTCTTCGTACTTCTGTACTTTATGCCGGAGTTCATGTCGATTCATTCAACGCCTATGTATCTCATGCTTATACTCTCACACATAGGAATGTTCCTTCAGGCCTTCATACTACTCAGATACATCCATGTCGACAGACTCCAATTAATACCTCTTACATACGTCTTGTTTAACGATTTCATGGACTACAGTCTCGGCATTCATACCGAGCTTCCGGAGACACAGGGCCTTTACTCCGTAGTTGCGGCAGTAGCCTTTGGCTTAACACTTACGTCAGGCTTTATAGTTTATCTGAAAGGTTACGTCAAGAAAAAAGAGGTAGTGAAAATAAGAGGATAGGCCTTCCAATGTAGGCCCTTGTTGTTTATTCTGTGATCTCTGCGAAGGCGAATTTTCTTCCTACGCTTGTTACTTCTACGTCGTAGGTTTCTCCTACTTCTCCGCCTGGTACAAAGATTACGAATCCTTCTTTACGTGCGATACCGTCGCCTTTACTTCCGAGATCCTCTACTTCGACTTCTACTATTTCTCCTTCGCTTACAGGTTTGTCGAATCCTTCCTCCTCTTCATCTGAGGAGTCATCTTGTTCAGGTTCTGCTTCAGCAAAGTCTTCAGTCTCATCTTCTTCCTCTACTTCGTGAGACTCTTCAACGACTTCCTCTTCAGCATCTTCCTCAAACTCTTCAGGATTTTCGGCTTCAGCAACGAAACTTTCATCATATTCAGAATCTTCTGTCATACGTAAAAAACACCTTTTTACAGTAAATAACAAAACAACTACACAGCTTTATAAACTCAACAGGTAGGCCTAGGAAACTTTAAATGAGGCTATACAATATCTTGTTAGGAGGCCCATAAGACTAATGTACTGGCGTAAGACTTTAATCTTGTTCATATTAATTTCTCTAGTTTTTACAGCTGCAGGCCTTCAAGAAGGAGAAACAGAAGAATTTTCATTCACAGGAGAGCCACAGGAATTTGAAGTCCCAGAAGATGGAGTTTATGAATTGAGAGTTTGGGGTGCTCAGGGAGGAGATACTCCAAGTTATTCTGGAGGGTTGGGAGGTTATGCTAAGGGAGAATTGACCTGGCAACAAGGAGAAAAATATTATGTTTATGTTGGTGAAAACCCGCCATTAACCTCTTCTCAGTCCTCTGCATGGCCGGATGGAGGGCTTGAGAAAAGAGGTAGAGATGAAGACGGTTTAGGTGGTGGTTCATCAAGTGTGAGAATAGAGGGTGGTGATAATCCTCTTGGTAGTCCAGAAAACCCAGTTCGTATAATTGTTGCTGGTGGTGGATCGGGTGGTTATGGTTTTACAAACTCAGCAGATGGAGCTGCTGGAGGAGGTCTTGTAGGTGAAGATGGCACTGGGTCTGCAGAAGGAGGAACACAGACTTCAGGAGGTAGTAGCGGAGGAGGTGATTCCACAGCAGGTTCTTTTGGCGAAGGTGGTGAAGCTGATGATGGTGGAGGTAGCTCCGGTGGGGGTGGTTGGTACGGTGGTGGTGGAGGTGGTTCAAGCTCTTGGGGTACTGGTGGTGGTGGATCAGGTTATCTAGACGATTCATTGGAAGAGAGTAAAATGGATAGTGGTGTGAACTCCGGTCATGGAAAAGTAGAGATTGAACTTGTTGAAACAGATGAATTCTGTAACTTCAGAGGTTCAAATAATGAATGTATCATGAATGAGACAAGTCAGTTGCCAGCTCAACAGTTCAATGTATCTAGCGTTTTTGAATCTCGTAGTAATGCTGTTTTTGAGGCCTTTAATGATGAGCCAGCTGTTCTTCAGTTGGAGAACACTACCACGATTTCGGGCCTCTGGACAGGAAACATCCAGATTGAAAGTGATAGACCGAGATTAGAGGCTGGTGCGGAGTTCAGGCCTGAAGGAGAAAGAATATTCATCGGTGAGTG
>JALDAN010000033.1 GCA_022729355.1 Candidatus Nanohalarchaeota archaeon
AGATCCTGGAGTATTAGAATCTACTAGTATTTCATCGGGAGAAAACAGCGGAGATGGTAAGGTAGTGATTGAGGCTGTTGATGTTGATACTGATTTCTGTCATCATCGTGGGCCTTCCGAGGAGTGTATCATGAATGAGACAAGTCAGTTACCAGCTCAACAATTCAATATATCTAGCGTTTTTGAATCTCGTAGTAATGCTGTTTTTGAGGCCTTTAATGATGAACCAGCTGTTCTTCAATTGGAGAACACTACCACGATTTCGGGCCTCTGGACAGGAAACATCCAGATTGAAAGTGATAGACCGAGATTAGAGGCTGGTGCGGAGTTCAGGCCTGAAGGAGAAAGAATATTCATCGGTGAGTGAGAGGCCTCGGGATGCGTATTGTTATTAATTAGGCCTTCTATTTTTCTGTTGTATGGCGCGTGGAATGGGTGGCGGCGATCAGTGTATTTTCTGTCAGTTGATCTCTAATCCTTCACAATTGAAGCTTGTAGGTGAGACTGATAATTTCTATGCCTGGCTTGACATCAATCCGAGGGCGAAAGGGTATACGATGGTGGTGCCTAAGGAGCATAAGGAGTCAATTGAGGAGTTCTCTCCGCAAGAGTATCAGGAGGCGATGACTTTGACACGTAAAGTTGTGGACAAGGCGAAGAAAGGCCTCGATGCTGATGGAGTCTCTGTAACTATGAATATCGGTGAGGCAGCTGGCCAGATGATGGATCACGCTTACATACAGGTGTTCCCACGTTTCAAAGATGAGGAATCTGCGGGAACGCCTACTGGAGCGATTTTCCAGCCTGATGAGGAAGCCAAGAAGAATCTTGACAGCATCCAGAAAAAAATGGCATCAGTCGACTCAGATTTCGGCGTGAAAACCAAGGAGGCACACCCTGACTCACAGAAATTCAAGAAAGGCTCCAAAACAGAAAAGAAACAGAAGGCCTCGAAGAAAAAGAAGAAGTCGAAAAGCAAGAAATCCAAAAATAAAAAGAAGAAGTCCTCTGAAGGAGGAAAGAAAGAGGCCATAGATAAGATAGCTGATCAAGTTGAAGGCGGCTCACCGCTACAGCTTGGAGGCCTCTCCGGAGGAAGCAAGAAAAGTGGAGGAAGTAAGAAAGAGAAGCAGGAGGCCTCGCAAAATGTCAAGTCAGATGAAAGTACTGATGAAGGAGAGGAGGAAGAGGTACGTATAGATGAGGATTTCGAAGGTAAGAGCTTCGAGTGGAGCTGAAGAGGGTTTGGGGGTGCTTAATGGCTCAACGCTTCTTGAAGACTAAAAATGTTTTTAACTTTCAGAAGTTGAAGGCCTGTTATGAGTTATAATCCGCAGGAGATCGAGGAAGAGGTAAAGAATTACTGGAAAGAGAACGATGTCAGGAGAAAGGTTAGAGAGTCAACTGAAGGGAAAGAGCCTTTCTTCATGATTGACGGGCCTCCGTATCTCAACGGTTCTCCTCACGTCGGCCATATGCAGGGAAAGGTCTTGAAGGATGTGATGCTGCGTTTCAAGCAGATGCAAGGCTACGACGTCCATGATCAGGCCGGATTCGACACACACGGTCTCCCTAACGAACTGGCGACGGAGGAGCATCTGGGAATCGAGGATAAGAACGAGATCGGCGATTCGATCTCTGCGGAAAAATTTATCGAGGAATGCCGTAAACGTGCAACTTCAGCAAAAGATGACTGGCAGACTGTTATGGAGGACCTGGCTGTCTGGCAGGACTTTGAGAACCCTTACATGACATTTGACTCTGACTACATAGAGACTGCCTGGTGGCTTCTCAAGAAGACAGAGGAACAGGATCTACTGTATCAGGGCCGGAAACCAATCCACTGGTGTCCAAGATGCCAGACATCACTATCCGGGTACGAGGTAACAGATGAATACCAGGAAATTGAGGACATCGCAGTATTCGCAAAGTTCCCGCTCGAAAACAGAGATGAAAAGCTCGTAATCTGGACAACCACTCCTTGGACGATCCCAAGCAACATGGCTGTCTTCACACATCCGAACTACCAGTACGCAGTTGTCGAGGCAGATGGAGAGAAACTGATAATCGCAGAACAGCTTGTACCACGAGTAATGGAGAAGAAAGGCCTTGAAGAAGATGATTACAGTATTGAACGTACACTGATAGGATCTGATCTGAAAGGCCTCAAGTACAGGACTCCTTTCCTTGAAGAGATCCCGAAGCAGCAGGAACTGGATGAGGAGAACGGAGTACATAGAGTCCACAACTCGGAGGAACTTGTAACGCTTGAAGATGGAACAGGCCTTGTGCATGCAGCTACAGGCCATGGACCGGAGGACTACGAGGAGACGAGGCCTCTAGGTCTTCCTGTGTTCTCGCCTCTGGACAGTGAAGGAGTTTACACTGAGGAGGCAGGAGAGCTTGAAGGAGAAAGCGTCCTTGAGGTAGATCCTGAGATCGTTGAGATACTTGAGGAGAAAGGCCTGCTTTTCTACAGTGAACGTTTTGAGCACGAGTATCCGCACTGCTGGAGATGTAAAACAGAGCTAATCTACAGGGCAGCAGATCAATGGTTCATAAGAAATGAGGAAGTCAAGGAAAGAATGCTTGAAGAAAATAAAGGTGTTGAATGGCTGCCGGAGTCAGCTCAGAAACGTTTCCACAACTTTGTTGAGGAAAGCCCGGACTGGTGTATCTCGCGTCAGAACTACTGGGGTATCCCGATCCCTGTATGGGTGAACGATGAGACAGGAGAATACACAGTCATAGGAAGCTTTGAGGAGCTTGAAGAGAAGGCAGGAGGCCTCCCTGAAGACTTTGATCCTCATAAGCACGTTGTGGATGATATCACGTGGGAAGGAGAGAACGGAGGTACTTTCAGAAGGATTCCGGACATATTTGATGTATGGTATGATTCGGGAATCGCTCCGTTCGCTTCTCTGCATTATCCGTTTGAAGAGCAGCCGTTTGAGGATATGTGGCCAATGAACTTCATAACTGAAGGATCAGATCAGATAAGAGGATGGTTTTACAGCTTAATGTTTACAGGAGTTCTTGGATTCGATGAAGCACCTTACGAAAAAGTGCTTTTCCAGGGATACGTCCTTGATGCAGAGGGAGAGAAGATGTCCAAGTCACTGGGCAACGTTGTGGATCCTGTCAATCAGCTTGAGGAGTATGGAGCTGACTTACCACGGTTCTACAGCCTGAGAGTAGCAGCTCCATGGGAGCAGACTAAATACGATGAAACAGAGATAGAGGAGGAGATCTACAGGCTTGTATCAGTCTTCTGGAACACGAAAGAATTTTACGAAACATATACAGAAGGAGAAGTAGAGAGGCCTGAAGAACTTGATGTAGAAGACCGATGGATACTCTCCAGAGTTAACTCTGTAACACGGGAAGCACCGGAGAAGATTGAGAAAGGTCATTTCCATGAAGTTACACGTAGTCTTGAGGAGTTCATCCTGAACGATCTCTCCCGCTGGTACGTCAAGAAAGTAAGAGGCAGAGTCAAGAACGGCGACGAAAAGGCTGTCTGGACGCTTGGAACAGTACTTGAGCAACTGAATAGACTGATGGCGCCTTTCACACCGTACGTGTCTGAGAAGATATATCAGGACACGGAGGGAGGTCTTTCAGTCCATTCAGAAAGCTATCCGGAGGCCTCAGAAGAGTTCATCGATCAAGGCCTGGAGGATTCGATGGAGCTTGCACGTGAAATCGTTGAGAAAGCGAACAAGATCCGAGATGAAGAGGAGTACAACTTGAGGTGGCCGGCGAAACGCCTAGTGATATCTACAGATGAACACACTGAGGAAGGATTGAGGCCTCTACTCGACTTGATCGAGGACATGGTGAATGTGAAGAGTATCGAGTTCGGTGAAGTAGCTTCAAAGCTTTCAGCAAAGCCTGACTACTCCAGTCTTGGCCCGAAGTTCGGTGGTTCAGCTGACGAAGTGGCAGGAAAGATCGAATCTCTGGAGCATGATCAGGTGGAACAGCTACGTGACGTCGGTGAGATAGAGGTTGACGGCTTCGATGTGACAGAGGAGGATGTGGAGGTCGTGAGTGATACCCGTGGAGATGCTCACAGCAAATCCTTTAGAGAAGGAGAGGTATTCCTTGATCTTGCCAGGACTGAGGAGCTTGTTGAGGAGGCCTTTGTCAGCGAGGTTATACGCGGAATACAGGAGAAGCGTAAAGAGGCAAGCCTTGAAGTTGAGGATGCCGTAACGCTTTCATTCACTGGTGAGGAAGATGTTCTCCGGGAGTACGTTGGACGTGTGGAGGAGCGTATGAACGTCAGTGAGATCGTTTTCGGTGAGGAACTGGAGTATTCCGGGACTGTTGAGCATGAAGGCCTTGAAACTCGTTACTCCTTCAGTGAGCCTGTGGAATAAAAAAGGCTGCCGGTGTAATCTATAGCCATGCAAAGCGAAAACTTGCAGCCAGCAGTTGATTTCCTGAAGGAAACAGGGGAAGATGAGAAAATCGTACTTATACATCACTGGGATATGGATGGCTCCAGCTCTGCAGCTATAACCTCCAAGATACTGGAGCATTTGAGAGGGAGGCCTGCAGACGACGTCTTCATCCCGCATGAACGAGCATATCATCTCAGTGACGATGACAGAGAAAGGCTTGAAGACGCTGACCGATTAGTGGTACTGGACTTCAATCTTCAGGCAGATGAACTCGAGGAGTTGAACGAGGAGCTTGACGTTCTTGTAGTGGATCACCACAATTTTGATCGTGTTCCGGAAGTTCCTTTCGTGAATCCGCGTACAGAGGATGGAGAGGCCTATGTTCCCTGCAGCAAGGTCTGTCTTGATATATCAGCAGAGTTCGGATTGGATGAGGATCTGGACTGGATTGCAGGCCTCGGAGTGATTCAGGACTTTGGAGTTGATTCCTGTCCCGAGCTTTTCGAGCAGCTTGATGAGAAGTACAGTGCATATCTTCCTGAGGAGCTTTCACAGCAGGAGCTGGCGAAGAACTGTGAGTACGGACGTTACTCATCCGTTCTCAATATCAAGCCTTACAGGGACTCTGCGCATTTCGCTGAACTGGCTTATGAGGCCTTGATGAATTCTGAGGATTTGAAGGAGCTTGAGGCCCAGGAAGCTTATCGTCAGGTCTACGAAGTTTACTTGGAGATGCAGGATGAGTTCAACAGGATGATGGAGAACTATGAGGAGGAAAGAGAGATCAACAGGGAGAAATGTGTGATCTTTTTCGATATAGACTCGGATTTCAATATTACGTCCTCCATCGCGACTAACATGTCAACGAAGACGCCGGACTGGATTCATCTGGTTGTTCAGAAGGATGAGGAGGTTAATATCAGTGCAAGATGTCAGTCAGGCCGTGTAGATCTCGGTGCACTGCTTCAGGAGGCCTTGCCTGATGCGGCTGTGGAGGCGGGAGCCGAGGCAGGAGGTCACAGGAAAGCTGCCGGTGCCTCGATGGATAAAAAGTTTTACAGTGAGTTCAAGGAGAACTTCATCGAAAATCTTTGATTGGCCAAAACCGGTTTAAAACCCTTCTGTCAATACTGTAGTATGTCCATAGATAATGACAAGGCTGAGAAGCAGAAAGAGAAAGCCAAAGAAATGCTTGGGATAGGAGACAAAAGAGCGAAAGAGCTTTTCGATGAGGACAGCGGGAAGTCTCACAAGCCTGACGGCCAATAGACTTCCTAGTTTACTTCCTCAATTTCAGATCTCCATGTTTCATCCAATTTATTCACTGTTATTTCTTCATTCATTTTATCCCTGAAGATCTGCTGTCTCTCGCTGCTTAACTGGTTGTAGCTCCATTGTCCAAGCCACTTCTTTTTCTCAATACTTTCAAGTACGGTATCGTATTCAAAAACCAGTTCACCGAAATCCATCATGACAAGTTCATCACCGTCATAGCCGTTATTTATAGTGAAGTTGTATACGCAGTCACTTACACCATAACTCCACATTTCATGCAGTAAATCAATGAAATCATTCACAACCTGTTCGAAATCTCTACCCTTCTCCAGTTCATCCTCGACAGGAGTAAGATAATCCTGAACAACATCACCGTTATCACGAACCTCTCTCACACGAAACAAATCCTCCACAGGCAAATCTCCGTTACTCAAAGCTTCAACCGATTTATCTCGATTTTCACTCCTGAATACCTCAGAAAGATCCTTACCGCTGGTGAAATAGAGCTTCAAGCTGTTGTAAATATTCAGAGGACTCTTCGGCTTCTTCAAAACCCTTTCATCACCCAGCCTGTAAACATTATACTGCAATCCTTCACCCATCTTATCTCTATTCAATACCATAGTGATCCATCTTCTGAATCCTCGACCTCGAATCCAAGCTCCTCAAGCCTGTCACGGATAAAATCAGAGGCCTCGTAATCCTTTCTCTCACGGGCCTCATCCCTGAGATCAGTAAGCATATCAGCCATCTCCTTCTCCGAATCATTTACACTTGAAGAAAGATCTACTCCAAGCACCTGAGATAGCTGTTCAAGAGTCTCTCCGACTTCTTCAGAGGCCTCTCCATGACTGTTTACTTCCCCAGCAAGCTCCAGTAAGGCCTGTTTCGCCTTCGCAGTATTCAGGTCATCATCCATATATTCTTCAAAGAGTCTCTCTGTTTCCTCAGCCTTTTCTTCTAGGCCTTCTCCGTCACTGATTTTGTAGGCCTTCCTCAGTTTCTTCAGTTCTTTCTCCGCCTTTTCAAGGCCTTCTATGGAGAAGTCTGTTTCGCTTCTGTAGTGTGAGGATATCAGGTACAGTCTTACAGCGTTTCCGCTGAATCCTTCTTCCAGTAGTTCTCTGACTGTATAGAAGTTTCCTTTGCTTTTCGACATTTTTTCTCCTGAGATTGTAATGAATTCGTTGTGGAGCCAGTAACGTGCCTGTCCTTCTCCTGTTGCTGCAAAGGCCTGTGCTCTTTCATTCGGGTGATGCGGGAAGATATGATCCTTTCCTCCTGCATGGATATCGAATTCGTCGCCGAGGTATTTCTGGCTCATCACTGAGCATTCAAGATGCCATCCCGGGTATCCGACGCTCCACGGACTCTCCCACTTCATAAGATGGCCTTCATCAGCGTTAATCCAGAGAGCAAAGTCGAACTGATTGCGTTTATCTTCATCGTGCTCTACACGTGCCTGAGCCTCCTCCTTCAACTGTTCCAGATCCTTGTTCGCCATCTCACCGTAAGGATAGTCTTCAGCAAAGGCCTCTACATCGAAGTACACGTTGCCATCGACTTCGTATCCGTATCCGTTCTCCACTATCTTATCAATATAATGTATCATTTCGTTGATGTGTCCTGTAGCACGAGGCACGATATCCTGCCGCTGAATATTCAAGGCCTCTGTGTCCTCGAAGTAGCGCTGGATTTGATCCTCTACAAGCTCCATAGGCTCCAGCCCCATCTCCTTAGCTCTCTTCTCCACTTTATCCTCTCCCTGATCTCCATCATCGGTCAGGTGTCCAACGTCTGTAATGTTCTGGACGTGCCTTACTTTCAGGCCTTTCCATCGCAGGTATCGTGTCAATGTATCCCATGCAGCGTACGCACGTGCATTCCCGATATGCAGGTCATCGTATATCGTCTGACCACAGCTGTAGAAGCTTACTTTCCCTTCCTCTACAGGTTTAAAATCTTCTTTTTCACGTGTCAGTGCGTTAAACAGCTTCAATGTCATACAGAAACAGCTCCAAGCAGCAACGAATCAGTTTTTACAAATCTAGAAACTTCTCTTATTGGAAGAATCCTCTCGTAGACAAAAACGATCACTGCTCATAATTCTAGAATTGGTGCTGTAAATTAAAAAATCCCTCGGAGAAAGAGGTACCTACTGCAGAACAGAAAAAAAGAGTTGTAAAGAATAGGCCTCCAAAATAATCTGTATGGATGTGAAGGAAAAGCTGAGAGAAGGCCTCAAAAGCGTCAGTGGACGTCTGAATGAAGCCGGGTTCTCCAGTTTGTTTTCGTGGCGTAGAGCACTTCTTGTACTGATTTTTGTGCTTCCAGCTTTCTTCCTGCCAAGCTACTTCACAGCATTCGTGTTGATGGTGCTTACAGTTGTAATGTCGCTTCTGGTCAATAGATTTGGACTGAACAGGTTTGGACTGGAACTGACAACTTTCTCAACAGTAACAATGGCATACGTCTTCGGCCCGAATATCGGAGCCTTACTCGGCATGACGTATATCACACTGCAACTTTTCTCAGGGAACACTCCGGGAGTATATCTCATCTGGGTGCTTCCAAGTTACGTAGCTGCAGGATACATCACAGGAGGCCTCGGAATGGATATCGTCACACTCGGAATCTATACTTCAATTGCTCTACAGTCCTTCTTCACATTCATGACGTTCCTGATGTCCAGAAGCCGCCTCCCAAAGTTCATCCAGTACACGATTTTCAACATCACATTCAACATACTGCTCTTCCAAACAATAGCAACACCACTAGTCACAGCGATAGGATAGTAGGAGCTGTTATTTTCATAAAATAGAATTTAAGCTTTCAGCCCGTACAATACTGTATGGAGCTTAATGATTACAGGAATTTCTTCTTCGATCTTGATAGAACACTGTGGGACTGGGATTCGACCCTTATAGGAGCTGAAGATCTTGTTTACACTTTGAATGATACAGGAAGAAACGTATACTTTCACACAGATAACACACTACTTTCAAGAAAGGCCTACGCGGAGAAACTTACTTCTATGGGCATCCCGGCGGAGGAAAGCCAGGTATTGACTTCGGGATTTGTGGCAGCGGAGATACTTGCCAAGACTAATACACAGGAAGTATATGCAGTCGGGGAGCAAGGCCTTGTAGAGGAGATAGGACTTAAAGATATACAGATAAGTGAGGAGGCCTCTAAAGCCGTCGTCGGATTTGACAGGAACTTCAACTACGATAAGCTTTCAAGACTGAAGGAGATAGTTGAGGAAGACGGCAAAATATATACTTGTAGCACGGAGAAAGTATTCAAGAGACGTGCAGATAGCAGGCCTCACCAAGGAGCCTTCAACTCGGCAATAAAGCATTTCGGAGATGTAGGAAACGTTGGAAAGCCAAGTCAGGCCTTCAGAGACGTATTCGACGACTACTTCGACTACTTCCCCGGTAAATCACTGTTCATCGGAGACAGATTCGCTGATATAGAGATAGGCAACGAACTCGGGATGGATACAGCAGCAGTCCTCTCCGGACAGATAACAGAGGAAAAACTGAAAAAAGCAGAAGACGAACAAGTACCAGACTACGTCCTCACAGGCCTCCACAAACTACGCAGAAGAATAATATAAACCAGAGGCCTATTTCAGTTTCCGATTACTATCCTTTCTCCTTCAGGCCTGAACTCTGCACCTGCTTCAAGCCTCGGCTGTTCCGACTCAATACTTATCTGTCCTCTCCACAGGCCTGAAATACGAGTAGTATTCTCCAACGACAAAGTAGCAGGCCCATCAAAGGCCTCCAGTACAGCATTACTACGAGACTCAAAAACACTTGAAACATTATACTCCTGTTCCTGAAGCTGATTCGTTTCATTCATCACACATTCATTGAAAGGGCCTCTGAAGTTGCAGA
>JALDAN010000018.1 GCA_022729355.1 Candidatus Nanohalarchaeota archaeon
ATGTATAAAAACCTGACTCTTTAGATAGGCCTAAATTTGTTGTTGCTGGAGGCCTTTAGAGAAGTTATTGGGGAAGCGCCCGCACAGGGATTTGAACCCTGGATCTGCACCTCCGCAAGGTGCCGTCTTTCCGCTAGACCATGCGGGCCTTCTGTTTTGTTTTTGGCTGGAGTATTTTTATATCGGGTCTTGATTGTACGGGATTCGTGTTTTAAATCTTCTCTGTTAATACGTGGTGTATAAAGGTGATTCAATTTTATGGGAAAGATTTCATGCGTTTACAAGATTATGCCGGCAGATGCTGAAACCGATTTAGAAGGTATCAAGGACCAGATCAGGGATTTGATTGATGTCCAGGATATTGGTGAGGAGGAAGTTGCTTTCGGCTTGAAAGGCATTAAGGTTTCCACTATTACAACCGATGAGGAAGGAGGAACTGACGCTGTTGAGGAGAAGCTTGAACAGCTTGATAATGTGCAGAGCATCGAGCTTGAGCACTTTGACAAGATGTGAGGCTTCCTAGCAAGGAAACTATTTAAAAAGACCTTTGGGTAATTACTTTGATGTAGGTGCCGAAATCTATGGGACTAATCAAAAAGATCAAGGAAAGGCTTCCGTTCTTCTAAGAACGGAGTCAAACAATTTATCCACATATCATACTTATTTTTTACTGGAACGTTTTCTCGCCACCTTTACAGGCCTTGCATCCGTACTCTAGATCACAGCTGCTGCATACATGGCTCCCGCATACCTCACAGCTTTTTACAGCCTGTCTTTCATTGCAGGAGTCACAAGGTTTCTGAAGTTCCATAGTATAATACTTGTTTAAATCTCATCAAATAAAGAACTTCGTTATGGGCGTTGACCTGGGAGAACTGGTTGAAAGAAAAGAGATAAGCTTTGAAGACCTGAACGACAAGGAAATAGCTGTAGACGCCATGAACACCTTGTACCAGTTCCTATCAATCATAAGACAGAGAGACGGCACACCGTTAAAGGATTCAAAGGGAAACATCACCTCTCATCTTTCAGGCCTCTATTACCGCAACATAAACCTTCTTGAACATAATATCAGACCTGTATACGTGTTCGACGGTGAGGCGCCGGAGCTTAAGGAGAAGGAGACAAGTAAAAGAAGGAAGAAGCGTGAAGAGGCACGTGAAGAATGGAAGAAACTTAAGGATGAAGGCAAGATTTCTGAGGCCTACTCTAAAGCCACTCAGTCCAGCAAGTTGACGTCTGATATGGTCAAGGAGTCGAAAGAGCTTCTTGACGCCATGGGAATACCTTATGTACAGGCCCCCAGCGAGGGAGAGGCTCAAGCAGCATATATGGCTTCGAACGGCGATGTCTACGCTGTCGGAAGTCAGGACTGGGACTGTCTTCTGTTTGGAGCTGACAGAATGGTGAAGAATCTTACTACGAGGAAGACGAGGAAGACTTCGGGCGGAGGCCGCAAAGAGATAAGTACAGAACTGATTGAGCTGGAGGATGTGCTTGAACAGCTGGAAGTCAGTCATGATAAACTTGTCTGGATGGGAGTCCTGATAGGTACAGACTTCAATCCGAAAGGAGTCCACGGCATAGGCCCGAAAACAGCACTTAAACTAGTCAAGGAGTACGATAGTTTCGACGAACTTATGGAAGATGATAAAGTTGAATGGGAGTCGGAAAACGATCCTTACGAAATAAAGAAGTTCTTCAACGAGCCACCAGTCATAGAAGCTGATTACGATAAAGGAGAGATGGATAGGGAGAAGATAAAGGAGATACTTGTGGAAAGACATGAATTCTCCGAGGATAGGATCGATTCAGGCCTCAGTGATCTTGAAGAGGCCTTGAATTCACGTCAGTCAGGCCTCAATAGCTTCATGTAATTTTTGTTACTGGCTTCTGTATTCATGTAGCAGGATCTCCATCATTTCGCCGAGTTCTTTGTAGCCTTCTCTTATTTCATCAATCTGTTGTTCCTGTGCCTCGACTCTATCTGCCAGAGCCTCCACTGTTTTCTCTGTTTCCCCAGCCTCTACTATCTGTTCGAGGCGTGAGATGCGTTGTTCAAGGTTCTCCAGGAACTCTCTTTCGGCAGTTGCGTTCTCTATTGCAGAGTCAAGTTTCTGCTCAAGAGAATCGAATATCTCTGCATCAAGCTGTGTTTCCTGTCCTCCTTGCTTCAGTTCCTTGAACTCCTCTCTTGAAAGCAGTTTCAGCTGTGAAAGATCATCGAAGTCGTTGAACAGCCATTTAAAGTCATTAACTACAGATTTAACGTTTTCAAGATCTTCTTTAAGTTTTTTGACTTCTTCATGGCTTTCACTGGATTCAATCTTGCCTACACGCGTCTCCAGATTGTCCAGACTTACTTCCAGTTCGTCTACACGTTTTTCGCTTATGGAGTCTGAGTCCTCGATTTCTGAGATCTTTTCCTGCAGTTCCTCGAACTCCTCTACATCTATCTCCAGTTCCTGGTCTTCAATATCGTTTATATCCTGTTTCAGGTCTTTGACAAGATCACTTTTCTCTGCAAGCCTGTCTTTAACCTTATTGAGGGACTTTCTGAGTTCTTTCAGTTCTTCTTCAGTATCTATATCTGCGATCTTGGACTTGACGTCCTCAAATCTGTCCTCAAACTCATTTTCAATTCTGTTGACCTCTTCCTCAAGACCCGGATCAACTTCATTGATATCCTCTACCTTCTCCTCAACATCTTTCAGCTCCTCCAAGTCATTTTCAAGGCCTTCAATATTCTCCTCGATTCCCGGGAAGTCCTCCTCGAAGTCGGAGAGCCGTGACTCAAGGCCTTCAAGGCTTTCCTCCAGCTCCTCAACTCTTTCGGAATCGATGGACGACTCTGATTCTTCTGTCACAGAGGTCTCTTCTTCCTCGTCTTTTTCTGCTATCTCCTCGTCTTCTTCGTTGCTCTCTTCAGTTTCTGTTTCTGCCTCCTCAGATTCTTCCTCTGTATCTTCTTTTGTTTCTTCGTCTTCGTTATTTTCTTGTGTTTCTGAGAAGTCCTGGAGGCCTTTTTCTTCTTTCTCGTCATTTTCTGTTTCGTCGCTGTCGCCGAAGAGTACTTCTTGCTGGCTTCCGTCTTCTTCCTTTTTGTCTTCCTGTTCTTCTGGTTCCATGAGTACTTCTTCCTCGGTATCCTTTTCAGAATCCTCTTCGTCTCCGAATATTACGTCGCCAGCCATTTTGTTTGATTACACCTGTGAACGTTGTGGATTCAAAACGTTAAAAGCCTTTTTCACTGAAGCAGAACAACACCTCTAGAATCTTTTTCCTATAGATGGAATTATTAATCATTGACTCGAATTAGAGGCTTGTGAAACCAGTACTGCTCGTAGTGATGGACGGCGTAGGCCTCCGGAAAGAGACAGAAGGCAACGCCTTCAAACAGGCAAGCACACCCAACATCGGAAAACTGATGGCAAGACACGGCTTCACCAAATTAGACGCCTCCGGACCTGCCGTAGGCCTTCCCGAAGGATACACAGGCAACTCTGAGGTAGGCCACCTGCACCTTGGAGCCGGCCGAAGAATAGACCAGCGACTCACACGGATAAACAAAGCGATAGAAAACAACGAACTGGAACAAAAACAGGCATTGAAAAACGCACTGAAAGGAGCAGAGGAAAACAACTCGACAGTACACTTCGCCGGGATAATCTCAGACGGCGGAATACACGGACACATAGGCCATCTGAAGGCCTTACTCAGGATCTCCTCTGAATACAGTGTGGACGTGAAGATCCATGCATTCACAGATGGAAGAGACGTCGCACCGAAATCAGCAGAAAAATTTCTCGAAAAAATAGAGGCCTGGACAGAGGAGTACGGAGGAGAGATCGCCACAGTGATGGGTCGCTACTATGCCATGGACAGAGACCACAACTGGAGTCGGACGGAAAAAGCATACAACGCAATGATGCTTGGTGAAGGCCTGAAATTCAAGGATCCTAGGGAAGTACTGGAGGAGACATACAGTCAGGGAGACTACGACTACTTTACAGTCCCTGGAGTGGCAGAAGGCTTTGAAGGAGTAAATGAACAGGATGAAATGATTTTCTACAACTTCCGGGCTGACAGGGAAAGACAGATTACTGAGGCACTACTGAAAGAAGACTTTGAGGCCTTCGACAATCCTGTAAGGCCTCGATTCACAAGTATGTTCCGGTACAGAGAGGACTTCGAAAACGATGTCTTAATGGAGAAAATGACTGTTGAAAATACTCTTGGAGAGAAAATCGAAGAAGCTGAATACTCTCAGCTCCGTGTAGCAGAGTCACAGAAAAGGCCTCACGTCACGTTCTTCTTCAACGGGCAGCGAGAACTGGAGTTTGAGAACGAGGAACGCAGATTTGTCGAAAGCGATAAAATCAAGGCCTATGATGAGAAGCCGGAGATGCACGCCGACGATATCTGTGAAGTAGTGCTGGAAGCAATGGAAAAAGGAGAAAAAGACTTCATACTACTTAATTTTGCTAACTGTGATTTAGTAGGCCATACAGGTGATCTTGAGGCCTCTATCAAAGCAGTTGAGACAGTTGACAGGAATATAGGAAGACTAATGGAGAAAGTAAAGGATACAGAGTACAGAATGGTTGTTACTGCTGATCACGGTAATTGTGAAGATATGGGAACAGAAAATCCGAATACTTCCCATACATTGAATCCTGTGCCTTTGGTAGGCCTTGATGTTGATGTTGAGGCCTTTGTAGATGAAGGAGAGCTTTGGGAAGTTGAGAAAGTTGTCTCAGGCCTTATGGATCTTTAGCAGTAATCATTTGGGTCTGGATTATCGGCCCAGTCGCAGCCGTCGTCACTTGCACTGGACTGTATTTCACTGGCTGACTGTGTTTCTGTACATTCGTCTAATGCTCGGGCGTATTCAAGTTCCTGGAATTCACATCCTGAAGAGTCTGTTCTTTCATCAGAGAAGTCGCCGAATTCATCTGATTGTCCTTGAAGAAGAGATACTACGATGACTGCTGCGACAATCAAGGTCATTGCCACCATGATGATTTCAAGTGTTTTATCGATGGATTATCACCCGCAGGCCTCGTTAGGGTTAGGTGATGGAGATGCCCAGTCACAGTCAGAGTAGCGGTCTTCTAATTCATCTGTACGTTCTGTGGTTTCACCGCTACCTCCATCACATTCTATGCTGTTTGTCCATTGTTCGTATCCTATGCCGCATGAGGCTGATTCTGTCTGTTCGTCTGCGAAGCCTCCGAAGCCGTCGGACTGTCCCTGTAAAAGAGAAATAACTATTACTGACGCCACTATTAATGTAGTGGCGACTAGGATGATTTCAAGCGTCTTGTCCATGGTCTAAGTCCTCGCTACAGCACTTCATTGCAGTCCAAGTAAAATGGAGAGTCGTCTAAAGTTGGGTCACTGGTATCTTCATCATCCCAGACATTGAATGGAAGTCCTGTCCCTTCTTGGTAATCACCGGCTTCTTGGAAGTAGCAAGAGCTTGGTGCTACTACACTACTTGAACCTAGATTCTCACATTGTGCTTGAGCACTGGATATACAGGCTTGGGTATCTGCTTGGTCTCCTGCGTCTCCTAGGCCAGTTTGAAATGCGAAAATCAATGAAAGTGCGACCATCATCAAAATGGATGCTGCAATTATGAGATAAAGTATCTGTGATAGACCTTTTCTTTTCATATATAGTAGTCTTTGTCTCTACCTGTATAAAAATCCTTGGAGAAAAATAAGAAGAGAGTGGAAAAGGAGAGAATTTGGAGGCCTACTTCAGTAGAAAGAACATTTTATTTTGTAAGGTCTATCTGGATTGACGATACGTTAAGTTCGCCATCTTCATCCGTTTGTATTTGGTCAGTTCCTATTTCCACGTTCTCTACTTCAGCTTCTTCAACAAAACGGTTTCTGATGAATTCTGTCACATCTACTGCTCTGCTGATTGCTTTTCCTCTGGCCTTGATATGTACTGTTTCTTGGCCTTCATTGAACTGAGTTACTACAGCGTGAACATAGCTCATTGCGGTTTTAGAGCCAATATATACTGTGTTGTCGTCTTCACTGTCCTCTGTCATAAATGAATTCACTTATTTGATATTTGTCTTGGAGATTTTTTATCTCTTTTTATACAGGGAACGTGAATGATAATCTGCGTTCTATTATCAGGTTCTGCCAACCATCAGATACTGGGATTTCGAACTCTATATCTTGAGTCCAGGCCTGCATCAAATAACTCTCTACCTCATAATCAGCATCAACTTCAGCTTCTACAGGCTGTAAAGTGCATACCGGATCCGGCCTATCACCGTCATGAACACAGCTTCCCCCGGAGACTGTGGCAGCATCGCTCTCACATTCTGCATCTGAACCTTCATCATCATGTATACACTCGTAATCTCCGCCATCTTCTTCCACCGTATAATCCCAATCATCATCACACGGCCATTCCTCAAAGTCTCCATCATTATCTTCGCAGACTCCAGTGCTCTCATTGTAACTCCCTGAGGAACACACAGAAGGCCTGTTCTCCGGTTCACATTCTCCACCACCGTCATGCTCTAAGTCATCATAACTATCACAGTGAGGATCATCAAATGGCTCGTCTTCATGCTCACAGATATTTCCGTCATCAGAATCATATGTATCATCGTCTATATAGCCTTCACAATCCCATTCAAGACATTCACAATCATTAAACTCGACATCATGAGTCTCAATACTACTCTCATTCTCTTCAACATTGAAATCCCAATCAAATCCATCATCAGAAGACCAGAAAGTGACAAAATCAATAACTACATCAAATATTCCTCCGTCTTCTTCCTCTCCCACCTCAACATCATCAACAGCATCATAAGCAGCATCTTCTATACGAGCCAGAACATCATCTACAGCTTTCCAGGCCTCCTCTTCAGCGTTTTCAAAGGCCTCTTCTTCTGCCAGATCCTCTTTATCCTCCCATGGCTCCCCATCATCATCTATGTAACATGCGCTTTCTCCTGTTACTGTTCCTGTGTAATCTCCATCATCGGCTATCTCTTCTGATTCATCCCATGCTGCTTCTAGGCCTTCCATCATCAGGGTCATAAGTTCATGCCATCGGATATTGGATAGGCCTGTAACTATCTCATCTTTTTGTTCTTCTATCATGACATCGAGGCCTGCGGTATTACATTCTACGTTGACGAAGTCATCTCCTCCGCCAGTATCGACTACTGTGACGTTGTCGCTTTCAGCTAAGAATATCAGGTATTTATCTGGCACTCCTATTGAGCATCCGTTGGTTGGGAATGATCTTCCATCAATGGCTTCTATATAATCATCGTCAAGTATTTGATTGGCTTGGTTTTCGATGTCTGCTGGTTGATTAATGTAATGGTTTTCTAGCTGTGTTCTTGTATCTATTAAGTCGTTTTGTTGGCCGTTGTCCCATACTGCCTCAGCTACAGAGTAATGTGCTGCTAGTGGTATATAGTGATGTGCTATGTCGCTTGCTCTAGATTGGGCTTCTGATATGACAGGTGCGTCACTCATCGTGTCTGCAAAAATATTTGGTGCTGCGGAGACTTGTGCAAATGTTATTACTCCTACTGCCAGTCCTAGTACGATTAGTGAGAAGAAAAGTATCTGCAGGCTTTGCCCTTTCTGTTCTTTAAGATTATTCAAAGCTGTATACCACCCTTATATTTGCAACTTCTCCTCCCTGTACAGGTATTGGTTTGTTATAGACACGTCTTATGGTTTCATCTGTATCTGTTCCCTGTCCTCCTTCAGGAGCAGCCCATTTATTGTCGCCACAAAGATCCGGAGTTTCAACCTCTACTTCATAGAAAGCTGCTAGCTCCACATCTCCTGTATCTATAGATTCCTGGTCATCTCCTATGCTCAGCCATCCTCCTGCATCAGGGTTTTTACCGCAGATGAGATAGGATATTGTCTGATAATCACTGATAGGTGTTTCATCTTCATCGGTATAAGAGCTGCCGTGATAAAGTGTTGAAACCATTGAGTGCACCTCAATCTGAGATGTTTGACTATTGGCTTCTTTAGCCAGATCAACAGAGGCCTGAGGAACTACAACAAACAATAGCATAACAAATGCCATTATGCCGATTGCTGTCATAGGGAAGAACAGTGCATCCGCTACACTAGCTATTGTCATCACCTATTTCTATATACATAGAGTTTTGCTGCTCGTTTTTGACGTAGAAAGATATTCTTGGAGGCGTATCCACAGTACTAGGCGCCCTATACGCTGCATAACCCATATAAGGGCTTTGATATTCGCCAGGCCCTACACAGAGGCCATCGTCAAGGATGCTGCTTTCGAACTGGAATCTGTGTCCTTCATCATTCTCACAGTCTTCAGGATTAGTAACTGCATTCTGTATTCGAAACTCTCTAACTAGGAAATGCGGGTCTCCTCCTCTAGTTGTAATCTTGAATCCTTCTACTGCGGATTGGTGTTGATCTTGGTGGAACTGCATATCTTCTAGTACGCTTTCCAAGACATATTCTGATGCGGCCTCTGGAACAGGCGCCAAAATCATTCCAAAAGTTATACCCATTGCCCCGACAAGAACTCCTGTTTGAGCAGCTCTCGACTTCAACATGTTCCATTCTCCACCCTTACTTGCTGCTCGTCAGGAACAATTGCCGCATTGGATTTTGTGATACAGATATACAGTACGTCTTCTTTCTCTAATTCAGGATGCCGAATATCCATTTCAACAGTATAAGGCTCCATTTGAGGCCTTTGAATAGTCAGCTCTGACTCTGTGAGGCCTGTTGGCTCTATTCTCATGTATGTTTCTTCTGTCATCTCTTTCTGGACGTGGCCGTAGTCTGCAGATACCATTAATTCCATGTTTTGGGCTATCTGTTCTATCCTGTATTCATACAGGGCTTCTTGGAACACATTGTTCTCTTCTAGAACACCTGCATTGGCGAATGTGGCTGTAGCTAGAAGCATGGCGACAAAAAATACTATTGTTCTATCGGATAATGTAATAGTTAATCACCTGAGCTTTCATAGACCTGGACTTCGACTTGGCCTTCTTCATCAGAGTTAAGCCTGTAGTTATGTGGGCCTCCGTCAAGAGTTATTTGGCTGCCAGATTGCATTCCTTTGAATGATATTGCATCGCTGCTGTCATCACAATCTAAGGAGCCTACTATCCTTCTATTATTGTCAAAGTATACTTCTTCAGTTTCATCCCCAAAATCAAGAACGTATTTCCATCGCTCATCATAAGTTGAAAAGAAGTCATCTTCCAATTCAACCGATATACTTTCTAAACCTCCTATATTACGCGTATAGTTGGTTGTAGCTGGAGACCAGTGATTATTTCTGTCAGAATTACAGAGATCAGCTGTATCAGAAGCTATTGTATTTTCAAACCAGTCCATGTCTCCTGCATGCTGCTGGCCTGAAAGAGCATCAGTAACTAGATCAATACTTATATTCATAGATAGAGCTGTAACTGCAACAGAGATTACTGCCATTACTGAAATGATTGAAATAGCCCCTTTCCGGAAATTTCTGTCAACAGTTAGATTGAACACAGCTGTGATAGTCACCTCCTCCCTCCGGATGATCTTGTCGGCACTCTAACGCACATAAGGCCTCTGAAGACTGTTCATCAGATTGATCTTGTGAATCTTCAAAAGTATCATCTGTTCCATCCTGGAAACCACCCCACGCACCGAGTAATGTCAGTACAAGTATAGCACCTATGAGAAGTATTATTACTGCTTTTATTGCCAGATTTACTCCTTTACTCGTCAAAGAAACCACCTGACTCTGTGCTTGTATTGGCAAAGTCTGAAAGCATGTCTGCTCCATCTCCCAAGAATGCTATGACTGTTAGTGCTGCGATTAAACCCATTACTATAAGCATCACGACTCTGAGAGAGAAATTAAAACCTTTGGAGCTTTTCATCAATTTACACCTTCCCCAATCTCCTGGGCCTGTTCAACTCCGATTTCAAAGTAGCCTGATGCCGCCGTCCAGTAAGCGGCCACGAAGAGGACTCCCAAGACTATTGCAATTACAGCCGATATAGGCATCTCAAAGCCTTTTCTCTGAGTGTAGAGGCCTCCTGTGATCATTCTTAGCAGGCTTTTCAGTATATTAATCATGGCAGTCATCCTCCCAGTTAGTTATGACTACGTAAGGGTGTATTATGTTTGCTTCTTCATCTCCTCCTGTGAGGCCTTCGGTTGCTACTAGATTAGGGTCGCCCGGTGGATTATCTGGAGTGTAGTCTGGGCCTTCAAACTCTTCATCATTTGGGCCTGGGTTTGATTGTACATACCCTGTAGTTCCTTCGCAAAGGGTGTATGCGGGCGCATCGAAGTTGCTAGGTCCGTCTTCATCAAAGAAACCTGAATCGAATGCTGACCAGCCATCTACACCTTGATATCTTTCAACGAGGTCGTTGTTGTTTGCTTCATTGATGTCAGGAACTTCCCCCATTATTATAGTTGTTATTACAGGGCCTCCTGAGGTGCTAGATCCAACAGAGCCTGTTGGAGCGTCACATGCTGAGCCCCAGTCTAGTGCGCCGCTGAAATGATATTCTACTTCTCCTGTATAAGACTCGAAAGAACCTTCTCTGTAAGTTGTGATTGCATCTTCTGTTGGCGGGGCAAAAAGCAGAACTACGTCTTCTCCTTCTTCTCCTTGAGTGTAGGCTATACATGGGCCTATCTGTATTTCGCCGTCTCCTTCTTCTGTTATTTCAAAGTACTGTCTTGAATATTCACCGGTCTGATCATTTAACCAGCCCTGATAATTCGGCAGTGATTCTGCTATTAGGCCTTCTGCTAATGGTAAGGTGCTGGTTGCTCCGTAGCATTCTAAGTCGCTTCCTGCATCTTCCAGGTAGCTCCAGTCAAAATTTGGATTTTCTCTGTAATCCTCCCAGTCAGTCCAGTATGTGCCTCCTACGTCTGCCCAGAAGCCTTTTTCGAATCCTCCGATCTCATCTGTACACTGATATGAGATAGATGCTGTGTAGAATATTAATTGTGTCATCTGAGTCTGTTGATCTATCTGATGGTTGCCTCCTGCGGCAGCCTCTGCGGATCCTACCATTGAAGCGCCGAATAAAGCTAGGGGGACAGCAAACATCAGGATCAAAAGAATTGACATCATTCTGTTGATGGTTATGTTCATTACAGTGCACCGGCAGTCATTTGAGATAGTGGATTCATTATTGCTGCTGTCATGCCTCCATCTCCTAGACTATCTGTTACGGCTAAGAGTATGAGTGCTCCTATGCCTAATATAAGTATCAATGAAACTATTTCCTCCATCTGCATATCGCCTTTTCTGATCAAAGTACATGTGCACCCCATACAGTAATCATTAATGCTCCGGCACCGATTCCTACAGCAATAGCCACTATTTCCTGATTTTGCACACAACTACATGGTGCTGTCTCACGTATAAAGATTACTTTAAATGTCCGCTATGGCTCCTCCAAACATGAAAGAGATAGCTAGCACAGTGATAGTGTAGAATATCATTCCGCTAATCATGACTTTACCAATGAAAAGATTCTTGTACGTCATATTCTCTCCGTGTACAATCTTCATGTAGAACGTACCAAGAATATACAGCAGCTGAAGCAAGTAGATACCTACAACAAACTGCAGCAATTCAGGTGGAATAGCCTCACGTAAATTATCTAGCATGCCTCCAAAACCTGCAGCACCTTGACCATCAAGCTGATCAGTATCACCCGAAATAGAAGTTGAAAGCTGGAACATAGCCGTAATAATAGTCTGAGACATACCTACAGCCACTCCTGAAATAATAGGAGCCAGCATGTATGCAAGCATCTCAATCGTCGTAGTAGACTCCTCCATCAAATCATTAAGCGTTTCTTCCGTCTTATGAACATCCTTCAAATACCTTGAAATAGTAAGCATAGCGGTAGCCGCCATATTAGTACCTTTATCTGAAGAACGAAGAGTAGCTGTCAGAATAGTATCAATCATTTGACTTGGAAACCTTCGTAAAGCACCATAATTAGGATCGAACACAGCCTGTTCAAACGTCATACCCATCTGTTCTATATTCTGATAGGCCTCTTCGAAAAGTTTTGAAATCTCCAGATCTCTAGAGGCCTCTGCTGCTTCTTTAAGCGCTATTTCTATTGGTGTGCCTCCTGAAACTTTGTTGCCTAGCTCAAATAATGCGTTAGGGAACTGATCCTCCATTTTCTCGATTTCTTGCTCCGCATCTCTTCTGTTAATGTTTCCAAGATATTTAGCAACTCCGAATCCTAGGCCTATAGCAAGCACTATCGATATGGAGCGTAGAAGCATAGGTAGAGGCGCTAATGCTTCTTCATTATCCAAAAATATCGTCGGGACTGTTGAAGGATCCAGATTTTCTACAGGAAACATTGTAGGATAGATAGCATATCCTACAACACCATACAAAGCCACTATAGAGAATATTGCTACACCTACAGGCCATGTAGGTAATGAACGCTCTTCACCGAATAAATTAATTTGGTAACGGCCTCTCCGAGGCATTGTTTCTGTGCTTACTGCACTTGAAGAGACTGTAGGAGGCCTTGAGCTCAGTACTCTTTGCATGAAAATCCAGAGGAACGATGGAAGCATTATGTTGAATATTATGAAAAGATGTAGTGGAGTAATCACTCCTCCCATGAATACAGAGATAAGAGGAAGCATAATCATTCCCAGGACAGGGAGCATAGCTCCCATGGCATTTATTATCATTACAGGAGTCTTCAGGCCTTGTGCATAGTGTTTCATTTTTTCCTGTGTGCCATCCAGGATGTTATCAATGGCATCTTGAAGCATTCTTTCTCTGCGTTCATCGTTTGATTCATTCATAGCTGCCTGCAAAAGGTTTAGGGACTCCAAAAAGTCCTGATTGAAGTCCTTCCAATTTTTAGTATAGTTTTCAAGCGATTCTCCGATGGTATTATACTTTCCTACTTCTAGATCCCATAGTACGCCTTTAAGATCTTTTGATACCGGTCCACTCAGGTTTAGAGCAGCAAATCTTACTGCTCCTTCAAGGTTAGGGCTTGAACGCATGTATACAACCATGTAAAGGATGGCAAGTATCATTTCTCCACTGCTTTCTATTACTTTGTTTTTTGCGTCGAACATTGGTTTATAGAACATGTAAACTGCTGCTCCTATTGGTGCAGAAAGCGATATTATCATAAGAGATAGCGGAATGATGAACCCGAGAAACATATTTAGTGTGAACAGCAGGGTCCAGGCCATTAGGGAGAATACTCCTACACCTACAGCTCCTGATAGAACCATTCCAGGACTAAGCTGCATTCTTAGGAGATTGAGAGATGGATTAAGCTTTTTTTGAACTGATTCGTCGGCGCTCAATTGGAATATTGAGGCCATTTTGTAGCATATTTTCTCGTAACGGCTTTTTTCTCCGGAGGAAATCTCTTCTTCCTTGTATTTTTTGTATCTTCTTGAGTAGCCTCTCTCTCCAGAACTGCTTGTGTATGGAGGCATCTCAATATCTCTATCAAGATTCTCTACTATGTCTTTGATTTTCTCTTTTCTTTCATCATCGTCTTCTGGCAAACTGTTTCACACCTGCCTATCAAGCCAATCCTTCCATCTAGCGTAGACACGCTCCGAATCAGGCTCACCATATTCTTCTCTAACCTTTCTAGAAAGGATGTGGTATCTTTGATTACACTTGTTTACAAACTCTGCTTCAAGAATCTCGTCATCATCTGCTTCTTCGGCTTTTTCAACTATAGCTTCCTTAACTTTCTGCCGCAATTTAATGTTGTCCCAGACTGCTTCCCAATCATTCTTGTACCCCTTAATATTCTCAGATATTCTCTGAATTATCTCTGACTCACCGTTCATCAAAGTATCTGTAGGAACAAGCTCGTCTTTCTCACTGTCATAACGCATCAACTCAACGAAAGCATCCTCTTTCATAGGATCATCCTCCCATTCCTTCCTTACTTCTGTAATACCTGTAACACGCCTGTACGTCTCCAAACCATCAGGACTCCTGATCTTGTTCACTGAGACAATAATATCAGTAGCTTTGAAAGATGTCCTTGGAACATTCAAATCATTCACAACACGATCAAAAACAGAGTAAGCATCTTCACCGTGAATAGTGCCTCCAACAAAGTTGGCTACTGCTCCTACACGCATAGCCTCATAAAGGGCCTGGGCCTCATCCGACCTTACTTCTCCAATAACCAGTGCAGAGTCTCCAAGCCTTAAAGACGTACGAATAGCGTTGTCAGCAGTCATCTCATTCTCTACTTGAGTAATCACAGAACGGGACTTCATCCTTTCAATATTATACCCCAGATCCTTCATCTGAGGAATAGGTAGCTCCAAAGTATCCTCAACGGTTACAATCCTGTGATTCTTCATGATTTCAAGCATCGCAGCCGATAAAAGTGAAGTCTTACCAGCTCCACGCGTACCTGCAAACAGATGCGACCTATTACCATCCACCAAGAATGATAGGACGGCTGCACCAATCGAGTTAATAGTACCATTCTTTATGAAGAGTGGAAGAGTCCAGATACGTGATCTATGCCGTCGAAGTGCGAATGCAAGACCTTCAGGAGACAGATTTTCCTGTATAACTGCTACACGTGCCCTGCCCCCGGAAACTTCTGTTTCTGTATCCAGCACCGGATTCGCTTCGTCCAGAGGCCTCCCAGACTGTATTCTGAATCTCGTGGCCCATGATTCGGCTTCTTCTTTTGTCGGGATCAGGTTTGTTTCACAGTCTCCGAAATCTTGGTGTGTGATGTAGATCGGGGAGTCTCCGATCGGTGAGTTGATGTATATATCCTGTACTTTTGGATCCGTCAATAGTATTTCGAGTACTCCGAGGCCTGAAGTGTATCTGTTCAGTATGGATGTCAGGCTGTCAAGATCATCCAGTGAGAGCTGCATGTTCATCTGGTTGGCTATATCACGCAGCATGTCCCTGCCGATGTTTTCGAATACTTCATTCATTCTGTCAGGCCTTGCGAATTCTCCTTCATCCGGCTGGTGTGAGGCCATGAATCTGCGTGCTGCATCTAGAAGCTTGTACTTTTCTTCCGGGAGATTGAATTCCGGTGGATCAACATGATATACAGGCCTTGTCTGATCCGGCACCTGGTATACAGATACTTCGATGTCGCTGTTTACAGTATAGCGGTCTTTTTCCTCTCCTCTTTCTGGAGGGAGGGACATGTACTTCGTAAGCATGAAGTTAGGCCTGACAAGGGGATGGAAGAATTCTCTGTAGATCTCTCTATCTCCCACGTGATATCCTGTGAGGTAGTCCTGTGATCTTTGTATCATTTCACAGTCTTCAAGAGTATTTTTAACAGGTTTGATGACGTCCTGTATAAAGTATTTGATGCAGCGTTTCTGTTGTGGATATGCATGGTTTTTGTCCTGTCTGAGATGTCTTTCTTTTCGTATAAGTTTGACGTAGGCTCCTACAGGATCTCTGCGAAGTTGATCGAATACGATTTTCTGCACTTCTGGTAGATGCTGGTCGTACAGCTGGCTGCATTTATCTCGTTTTATATCCTGTGATAGATATCCTTGTGCGGAGATGTCCCGTATTGCGTTTGCTATTTCTCTAAGTAGGTGTATTTGTTCTCTTTCGTATTCATACTCTCTTGATTCTGAGAGTACTACGTTGCCTGCTTCTGGTATTTCCTGTAAAACGTTTATAACGCGAGACATTACTTCTGGGTAGTCCTCTATGGAGGCTCCGTATATTGATCCAAGCATGTTGATTTCGACTGTTCCTGTTTCGTCGTCGTATTCGTAGTCGAATACATCCTTGTTTTTTACGTCCATACCTAACATTGTTATTTACGCATTGGTAAAAGGTTAGGTAGGATGCCGCGACAGGACATTATTAATCAGGTGGTTGACAGGGTCAATGACTTTAACAGGCGTGTTAGAGACCTTGAAGAGAAGATAAGAAATCTTTCTGCTAGAGTGAATACTCTAGATGATACTGTGATGAATAAGACTGAGTCAAATAGCGATAATATTCAGGAGTTAGAAGGTACTATACAGGAGTTGAGTGATAGGATGGCAAATATTGAAGTGGATATAAAGAATATTAACAGAGAGAAGAGAAAGTTTGTTACCTCTCAGGAGCTGGATGAAATAGAGAACTACATGAACTTGATGAATCCTATAAATTCATCTTTTATGACTCAGAAAGAAGTTAGAGAGATGATAGAAGAAAAGTACGTATTGAAAAGTGAAGTTGAATCAATAGTTGAGGAAAAGATTGAACAAAAGATAAAAGATAATTGATAAAGCCATTGAAGTTAAATACCAGAGCCAACAAATAATTTTCTGTAGAGAGGTTAAATGATGGATTTCAAGCTGTTTGGACGATTAAAAGACGATGATGGAAGCAGTAATGAGTCTTCTAAATCACGTTCTAACAGTGATAGAAGCATAAACGAAGTTGGTGGAGGAAACCTGAAGAGAACCGTCAGCAGCATGTTTGATCAAGGATACAGTGAAGACCAGATACGGAATGAACTACAGGGACAGTACTCATCTGATGACATCAATCGAGCCATCAACAACGTTGTAACGTCTTCAGCTACCGGAGAACCTAACAATGGAGGACCAGAACCAATGAGCCCTTACCAAGGAGATGAACAGGCTGTAAGCCCTATGGATGAAGGATACGAAGGAAACAATAAACAACAGCAAAATCAACAACAGACAGAAAACCAGCAAAATCAACAACAAAAGCAGAATAGCCAAAACCAGGAACAGGTTCAACTACAGGCTCGAGAAAATACTGTAGATCCAAGAGTAGAGGAACTAATTGAGACAATAATTGCAGAAAACTTCCAAAAAGTAGAAAAAGAGTTCCAGAATGTATACGACGAACTTGATATGATAACAGAAAAAATGAGCGAAATAGACAATCGCGTGGACGAGCTTGAAATACGAGACGATGAAGATCAAAAGGAATTCATACAGAAAATGGACGAAGTAGAAGAACACATAGACTCATACGAATCACGTATGGGAGGCCTCGAAAAAGCATTCCAGCAAATACTTCCTTCACTAGTTGACAACATCAGAGACTTGACAGGCCTCGTACAGGAAATAAAAAGAGAACAAGGAATAGAAACAGATAGTACAATATCAAATCAAGAAGTAGATGATATTGATATGGATGCCTTCAAAACAGGGAAGTAAATCCTAAGTTCAAAAACTTATCTTGTATTTATTGTTATTTCGTGGTTTCTCTCACAAGAAGTATGAAGAATATCAGTATCAATATTGGAAGTATTACATCTTCAAAGGCATTTTGGCCTTCCCCTACAACAGTACCGACATCCACATACATCACTATTACTGCAATAAAAGAGACTATAAATATTGTATAAGCAATATAGAGAGGTGTACCTCCTTCTTTAAACTCTGTCATATCATAGCCAGTCACAGCTATTAAAATCATAAAACCTAGAAGCCCGAAAAGTCCAAAAGCCACTGCAGCCGCCAAGTTAGTGAAAATACCGGCTGGAGCATACTGGTTAATCCCTATAATAGTGAAGAATGCCATAGCCAGAGCTATAGAGCCATTTACCTGAGTCTCATCGCTTATAATCTCATACTGCTCCAACAAACCATATGTAATCGCCAACACAAGAAGCCAAGGAAGGAATAGACGGAAGCCCATGTCTACCATTGTCTGGACTATTATCTCAAAGGCTCCCATCTATATCACCACCTAGCCATCGTCACCATCGCCTGAAGAAGGCGGACGACCCCAAGGAGTGAACCACTGGAATCTATCATTGCTTCCACTACTACTTGGATCCTTCATTGTATAGTATAGTAGGCCTACAATCAGTAGTAGGAATATGAGGCCTGACTCTATGCCGAAGGATATTAATTCAGATATTGTTGCTATTGCATCGTTTCTGCTGTCTACAGGAAGGAATGAGCTGACTCCTCCCGAAACAGCGAATGCAGCTAATGCAATTAGTGCAAGCACCCATCCTAGGCCTGTCTTGCTGCTATCAAGATCCATGCCTACGAATCCTAGTAGTACTAGCAGTCCGAGGAGACCTACTATGATTATAGTTAGGCGTCCAAGGTATTGTGAGAAGAATTCTGCTGCCCATGGCTGATTTACTATGAAGTCAGCTGTGAAGAAGGCGAATGCTATTGCCAGAAGTGCTGCAAACTGATCTGGCTTTTTGCCATCCCAGTCAGGGAATAATACTCTGTCAGCTATATATCTCAGTACGAAGAAGAATATCGTGTAAGTAATAACAAAAGGTAGGAGGCCTGTAAAGAAGTCTATCTCTGCCAGTGTTTGCATTAAGCCTCCAAACGACTGTGTATCCATTCAGTTATACACCCTCAACGTCCCAGTTCTCGTACATGGCGTTCTTGATGAGCCATAGCTCTCGACCGATAATCATGAGTGCAACCATGGTTACCCACGGTTCTATTGTATTCCCTAGGTCTAGGAAGCTTATTTCTCCTGGTGCTATGAACATGACGTATGCTGTAATGAATATGGCTCCGAATGATAGTACTGCGATTACTGCTTCGTCTAGCCAGTTTTCAACCTGATAAAGGTACTTGTGTAGTTTTCTATCACTCATTAGAAACCACCCATACCTCCACGTCTTTTCCTACCCATCATTTTCGCAGCGGCAAAACCTACTGCAACCCCTATGATCAAAACATCAGGATTATTCATTATGTTCGCCATCATTGCTTCCATGTTTTGTACCTCGTATAGGGAAAATTATGCTTTCCTCCTTTATATAATTAAACCGGATTTTCACGCCTTTACTGTATAATCAGTTGCATAAATTATGCGTTCCTGAACTAGTACCCCTTCGCTTCAATCTTCTTACAAACCTCTAAAAGGGTCGTCGTCAAGATCCTGATCTCTCATCTCTTCGGTTTCATCAACGATATCGCTACCTTCATCTTCAACCGTATGCATGTCCTCCAGTAGATCGTCAAGAGATGAGCCTTCGCTCTCGAACTGTCTTTCTTCACCTTCTTTTCTCTGCTCTATGTCCTCTAGGTGGGACATTATTTCCCTGATAGCTCTATCAATACTGTCAAGTTCTCTCGTGATAGGGCCTGGTATAGCTTGACTTACATCTTCTGAAGCTTGATTGCCTCCTCTGAATGCAGCTTCAAGATTCTCAAGTATTCCCTCCATCATCTGCATCTCTGACTTCAATGCATCTTCTTCAACGTGTTCTTCTGTGATTATTTCTCCCATTATAGATTCTATCCTTTGAATCTCCTGTTCAAGATTCCCAACCCATTGGACTATATCTATTAGAAGCCTATGAAGTTTCTCCTGGACTTCTCTATCATCACCGTCGAAAAGTGATCGGCTTGTAACAAGGAATGCATCATGATAAGCTCGATAAGGATGATGTTCGCCGTTAATATTATTTCTTGGATGATCAGGATCTCTGAATCTTTCAACCATAGTCTCAAGATCATCAAGAGCCTCTATAACTTCTTTTATCCTTATTAATTGTTCTTCAAGTTCTTCATGGGCTTTACGATAGTGTTTAGATTCCTCTTCTTCATCAAGATATATCCTCTTAATATCTGCCTGAAGTTCTTGAACCAATTGTGATACCTGCCTTAAACCTACTTCATAATGCCCTTCACCGTTCATAAAACGCTCCATTTCCATCTTGAGCCTATCAGCACCATCTTGGGCCTCAAACGCATTTTCAAATGGCGTGTCTTCTATAAAATGCCTTTCTACCTGTTCAAGATCTTCTCCAAGCTCCCTTGCACGGCCATGAAAATCTTCAATATTCTCTATTTCATCATGATCTATTCTATAAACTTTCTTGTAATGATTTTCCGCATCCTTGAGCTCTCTTAGAATCGGCTGATTCATCAAATCCCGAAGCTCTTCCACCTTCATTTTAAATTCTCTAGTGCCCTGAGGCGCACCATTGTTTACATCCCTAACAGGCCCGTCTTCAGGCGTAATATTTCTCTTCTCTTCCTCTAATTCTCTTTCGTTTTCATGGAAAAGCCTTTGATGCTCTTGAATATATTGATCAAGCTCATCAGCTAACTTTCTTTCTCGTCTTAATTCAGAATCTTCCATCCTTTCAATCTGCTGAATCTTCGGCTTAAACTCTGAAACCAGTCTATCAGTCACAACGGCATAATTATGCTCCGGATATGCCTCATCTATGACCTCCAGCATTTCCAAAACAGTATCATCTCCAGAGGCCAAGGACCCTATTATTCTTCCGGCTCTGCCTTTTCTTTCTCCAGACTGAACTGAAATAGTATCTATTATATCTTCATCAAGACTAACAATCTTTCTCAACAACTGTTCGGCTCTCTCAAAACTTTGTATAAGATCCTTCTCAACCTCCATAATCTTCTCTGCTTCTCTTTCAAGTCTCTGCTCCTGTTTATCAGCCTTCATAAGCTCTTCATTAAACCAATCAATACTGTTATGATTGGCAAGCTCTTCCTGTAACCTGACATCATTCCGGGCTCTCAAGAGTATCAATTTATACTTATTTGCCTCTTGATGTAGCTCAACGGAGGCCTCAAGAACTTGAGTGAGATCTGTCAAGGCCTGTTCCTGATCTGTTTTCTCCTTCTCATTTCTTAGCAGAGGATTAAGGAATTTATTCTGAATTGCCTCAAGCTGCGTATTAAGCTGATCCGGATATAAGACAGGAGAAGGCGTAGTTGAAGTATTTGAATCATCTTCTTCGTCTCCTATCATCCCTGAAAACCTATCTGTAATTCTTTCTGTACGTGAAGGCTGTGATGACAGAACTCCCTGAGCTCTCTGGAACTCTGAATCAACATCGTCAAAGAAATCAGCCCAGTTATTTTCCAAATCATGAGCAGATTCATCCAGTTGTCCTGTGAGGCCTGTCACATTCTCAAGGCTTTGTAGCATTCTCTGCATATCGTTCACTTGGGCCTCTAATCCCTGCTCAACATCTCCGCCTAAAGACCGCATTACATTAAGTAACTGTTCAAGATGATCCATCTGCTCTTGAGAAGGAGATCCTGTCCTGTAAGCCTCTACTGCTTCTTGATTCTCCTGACTAAGAATTTCATAGGCGTTATTAAATTGAGAATCAGATGCCCAAGAGTCTACCATACGTAGTTTTTTCGATCCCTGGTTTAAATATTTACTAAAAAATCAAAGATTAGAGTGCTTAATCATTCAAATGTTCTCGAACACTCTGAATAATTTGTGTTTCTCTCTGTGCTTCACTTTCTTCTTCATCTTCGATTAAGTCAATTCTTGCCTCTATGGCAGCAACCATATTGTCCAACTCTCCAATAGCAGATTCGTAAGAAGTGCCTCTTATATTGTCAGAATTGGAAAGTGCTACTAAAGATTCCTCTGTCTTACGTTCCTCGTGTTCAATCTCATCTTTTATTAACTGAATAATAGCTTCATCTTCCTGTAGATGTGTTTGCATCAAATTTAGAGCTTCTTGGAGGCGACTGCGTAAAGCATTTTCTTCTCCTACAATTTCTGCTTTCCTGTTTTCAAGCTGCTTCTCTTCTTCCTCTTCCTCCTCTGCCTTTTGATAGAGACGTTTCCAGTTTCTTTGCTGAGCTAGTTGTTCAAGCATTTCATCATCTCTCTCAGCCTCATCTAGTAAACTGCTTAGCTCCTGCAAATTCTTA
>JALDAN010000027.1 GCA_022729355.1 Candidatus Nanohalarchaeota archaeon
GAGTGGCACTGCAGGAAGTGTCGTGGAAGCGGGTGTGATGAGTGTGACTGGACAGGGAAGCAGTATCCTACAAGTGTGCAGGAGGAGATCCAGGAGCCGTTTATCCGGGATTCGAAGGCTATAGAGGCCAAGTTCCATGGAGGCGGGCGTGAAGATGTCGATGCCAAATGTTTCGGGAAGAGAGAGTTCGTTCTGGAGTTGAGTGAGCCGTTGAACAGGGACTTGGATTTAGAGGCCCTCCAAGAAGAAGTTAACGAATCTACTGACAAGGTTGAAATTTTCAATATTGAGTATACGCATAAGGATAAGGCTGCGGATATAAAGCAGAAGCATGCGGACAAGGAGTACAGGGCCTTGGTGGAGACAGAGGACGAGTTCAGCGAGGAAGACTTAGAGAATATTTCAGAAGTCGTCGGAGAGATAGATCAGGATACTCCGGAACGTGTGAAGCAGAGAAGGGCGGATAAGACCCGTGTAAGAGAGGTTTACGAGGTTTCATGGGAGAAGAAAGGTTTGAAAGAGTTTGAGTTGACTGTGAAGGCAGAGGCCGGGACTTATATTAAGGAACTGATCCATGGCGACGAGGGGCGTACTCAGCCGAATATCTCTGACTTGATCGCCACTCAGGCGGAATGTACGCAACTGGATGTTACCTGGGTGGAGAAGTAGAGCATGAGAGGCCTGAATGAGTAAAGGGATTAAAAAGCTTTCTCGCCTATTCTAGTTTTATAACGAGGTAAAAATTGATATGGCACAGAAATCTCAGGGTTCCCAGCAAGGCGCAAGGAAGACACTGAAAAGAGACAGGAGAGCAACTACAACAGTAAACGACAGACTGAAAGATTTTGAAGAAGGAGAAAAAGCTCTCGTCAAAGTAGATTCCTCTGTACAGGAAGCAAGGCCTCACATGAGATTCCACGGCAAAACAGTCGATGTAGTAGGGATGAGAGGCCAGAAATACGAGGTAGAGTTCAAAGACGGTAAAAAGACTAAGACACTGTTCCTTCACCCAGCACATCTACAGAAGGTAGAGGTGTAAAAAATTATGGAGATCAAAAACGAGGAATACGTCTTCCCAGCAGAGGCCTTTGAGGCACTTCAGGAGACTGATGAAGATTCAAGGAGTCATGAGCAAAGGATTGCATTGGAGAACTTGACACGTCACCTACAGATTGAGGATACAGGGACTCTGGAAAGTCTTCATGAGGAGCTTTCGGAGATTGAGGCTTTGAAGGATAAGCATATCTACAAGCTGCTTGAGGTTGTTCCACAGCATGAGTCAACTGTGAGAGCTGTTTTCTCCAAGGAAAGAGTAAGGCTTGAAGATGGAGATGTAGAGGAAATCCTTGATATAATGGCTTCAGTGGAGACAGAGGAGTAAGCTTTTAACTTCTAGACGTGTAAAGTTACTACACGGATAAGTGGTTTGATTAGTTTATTAGAGGTGTTTGAGACAAAAATGGCAGACAAAGATGAATACGTACTGGTGCTTGACTTCCTGGAGCACGGGCATTCCAACGATAGGGATGATCGTGTAGCACAGGGAATCGGAAAAGATAATTATACACTCCTAGAAGTGGTTATGAGGGAAGAAGCTGACAGGCCTAAAGGAGGAGAGGAACTCTATATTGGGGAAGGAGACAGGCCTCAGGTCCAGTTCATAAAAAGAAGAATAGACTACGATGATTTGACCGGTAACGCTCAAAGTGAACTGAAGTACGTGCTTCAGGAGCTTATCAGCGGCAAGGAGGAAGAGTTTGTAGAGTTCTTCAACAAGGCGACTCCTGTAACTCCGAGAAGGCACGCCTTCGAGCTTCTGCCTGGTATCGGAACAAAGCATATGCAGGCACTACTCGATGAAAGAGAGAAAGACGATTTCGAGAGCTTTGCAGACATCAAGGAAAGAGTTCCATCGCTTCCGGATCCTGAGAAAACAATCAGGGACAGGATCAAACAAGAGCTTAAAGGAGAGACAAGAAACAAACTCTTCACAAACTAAATCTCTTTCATCTCAACATATACTCTCTTTTCTCGGTTTTTATGGATGTAACTGAACGACTGAAGGAGCTGGGAGTAAAACCGGCAGGAGGCCAGCACTTCCTGAAATCGGAAAGACAGGTACAAAAGTTCCTTTCACAAGCAGAAACAACGGGGAAAAAAATCCTTGAGATCGGAGCAGGAACCGGTGCTATAACAGAACAAGTAGAGGCCTCCAAAGTATACGCAGTGGAGAAGGACACAGTTCTCGCAGAAGGCCTCAAGGAACTGGAATTCAATAAGGAAGTAGAGGTGATTAATGAGGATTTTCTGGAGATGGAGATTCCTGAAGACGTGGAGTATATGATAGGGAATATACCATTCGAAATAAGCTCGGACGTACTGGAGAAGACAGGGAGAGAAGGCGTTCCGGCAACTTATATCGTTCAGGAGGAGTTCGCTGATAAGATAGTGGCCTCCCCAGGCGACTCTGATTACAGCTTTCAGTCATTCAAGAACAGATACTACTTCGTACCTGTAAAGGCCTCTGTTATTCCTTCTTCAGCGTATCATCCAGAGCCAAAGGTCGGTACGGCGGTACTCAAGCTTTTCCCGAACAGTGAACGTCATGGAGTGGAGGATGGGGAGGCCTTGCTTGGTTTTGCGAAGGCTTTGTTCACTCACAGGATGAAGAAGGTGCGTAATGCATTTGTTGATGCCCGTCATATGCTTGATATCTCGAAGGATGAGGCGAAGGAGATCAGGGATGAACTACCTCACTCCGAGAAACGTGTAAACAGTTTGGAGGTTTCGGAGGCAGGTGAGATACTGGAGGCCTTTGAAGATGCAAAAACAGTTTAAAAACACGAAATAAAATACTGTTTATATGAGGAAATTCCTTGTAGCTTTTGTTTCAGTGATGCTTCTGCTGGTGCCTGCTGCCGCAGAGGATGACGATGATTCTATAGATATCAACATTAATCTTGATCTGAATCTTTTTGGCGGCGACGATGAGAACGACAACAATGACGATGAAGAGAATGATACGTATGGTGAAAGAGTAGGAGGTCAGTCAGTTCACACAGAAGAACAGGACAGTGAGGCTGATGTAGGAAGGGATAGCGATGACTTCCAGATCACTGAAGATCCGGATAGAGAAGGATTCTTCGCAACACTTCTCGGAATGATAGGACTATCATAAAACTACTTTCAGGCCTCTTCTGACGTTGTTCGAATTTTGTTCACAGGTTATGTATTTATTTTTCAAGGTTTGATTCTGATTATGCCGAAGTGGATATTTGTCACAGGAGGAGTTCTTTCAGGCCTTGGTAAAGGCCTTGTTTCAGCAAGTGTTTCAAAACTTCTACAGTTAAGGGATCAGGAGATCGTGCCAATAAAATGTGACGGCTATCTCAACGTTGATCCCGGGACAATGAATCCTCACGAACACGGAGAAGTATTTGTGCTGGAGGATGGAACCGAAGTAGACATGGACTTCGGGCACTACGAACGCTTCCTGGACGTAGAGGCCTCCGGAGACTGGAATCTGACATCCGGAAAAATCTTTCAGGAAGTAATAGAAAAAGAAAGAAGAGGAGAGTATCTCGGAAAAACTGTACAGATGGTGCCGCACGTAACGGATCACATTAAAGATCATCTTCACAGGAACGCAGATGAAAATGGCTCTGAAATCGTGATAGTTGAGATAGGGGGAACTGTAGGAGATATGGAGAACCAGTTCTACCTTGAAGCCGTCAGACAGATGAGAAACGAGCTTCCGGATTCAGAGACCTTTCTAATACATACTACACTTGTGCCCTACCTTGAAACAGTGGGTGAACAGAAGACGAAGCCTACACAGCACTCTGTCAAGGAGCTACGTGAATTAGGCCTTGAACCGGATATGATAGTCGGCAGAAGCGAGGAGGAGCTGGATGAGTCCGTCAGTGAGAAGATATCGCTTTTCTGCGATGTACCGGAGGCCTCTGTCATCTCCGATCCAAATCTTGATACTATCTACAGGCTTCCACTGATCTTCGATGAACAGGGAGTCGATGATATAGTGGCGGAAAGGCTAGGCCTCCCGGAAAGAAAGAGAGGCCTTGGTGAGTGGCGTGAGAAGGTTGAGAATCTGCAGAAAGACGCAGTCGCCAGGATAGCGCTGTGCGGAAAATACACTGATATGGATGACTCCTATGCCTCAATAGAGGAGGCCCTGAATCACTCTGCTGTAGAGCTCGGAGGCAGTGTGCAGATTGAACAGGTAGATACAGAAGACTTTACTCCTGAAACACTGGAAGGATTCGACGGCGTGATCATCCCCGGCGGATTCGGCTCGAGAGGAGTTGAAGGAAAAATCGATGCGATCAAATACTGCAGAGAGAACGATGTCCCGATACTCGGCATCTGCTACGGCCTCCAGCTTATGACAGTAGAGATAGCCCGCAACGAACTGGGATTGGATGCGGCCTCAGAGGAGTTCGATGAAGAGGCCTCCGATCCCGTCGTCAAGGAGATGAAGTCCCAGAAAGACGTTGAAGCAATGGGTGGAACGATGAGACTTGGCTCATACGAAGCAGACTTGAAAGGCCAGGTAAAGGAAATTTACGGCAGAGAACGTATATCGGAGCGACACCGACACAGATTCGAGGTAAATCCGGAGTACGAGGAACAGCTTCAGGACGCAGGCCTCCGTATATCCGGCAGAAATCCAGAGTTAGGACTTGCAGAATTCATTGAGCTACCTCATCACAGCTTCTTTGTCGGCACCCAGGCACATCCAGAGTTCACTTCAGGATTCGAAAACCCGAACCCGCTCTACCTTGAATTCCTTCGCTCCTGCCGATGACCGTCTACAGGCCAGGAGAAGACACGTATCTACTTGCCTCAGTCATCGAACATAAAGACCTCAAGGATCTTGACTGTCTGGAAATAGGAACAGGCTCAGGATTCATCGCAGAGAAGATGCTGGAAAACGGAGCTCAAAAAGTTACAGCAGTAGACATCAACCCAGAAGCTGTTGAAAAGGCCTCAGAAAGACTCTCCGGACACGAAAGCGCAGAAGTGTTCCGAAGCGATATGTTCCAGAATGTAGAAGAAAAATATGATATTATAGTGTTTAATCCGCCTTATCTTCCGTCAGAGGCCTCCAGGATCGGAGATGAAGAGATCTGGGCTGGAGGAGAGAAAGGTGTGGAGGCCTCTGAGAAGTTCGTTGAAGAGGCAGAGGATTATCTGAAGGAAGGTGGTGAGGCCTTTTTCGTTGCCAGTTCTCTTTCAGAGTTGGAGGTATTCGATGACTTGGAGGTTGTTGATTCGAGGAAGTTGTGGTTTGAGGAGCTTTTCGTGTTCAAGTTCAAGTAATTTTTTTTAACGTAGCCGTGCCTTGTTATTGTTATGTATAGTAATCCCGGAAAATTTCTGCTTGTATCTGTTCTTCTAATTTCAATGATTGGCGTAGTATCCGCAGGTTTTTCTATTGAGACGAGTGATGGAGAGGTTGATCACAATGTTGTTTCGCCAGAGGCCCATACAATTCAGGTAGTTCAGTTGCTTGAAGGTGATGAGCCCTTTGAAGGTGATGAATTGGAAAGCAGAGATGATCTGGAGTTCGTCTACGAATACAATGGAACTTCTCATGATATGAGCCCTCTTGAAGAAGGTTATTACTATGCAGAAGTAGATGTAGCGGAGATGGAGGGAGGTGAAGTTACATATGAGCTTCAGGATAGCTCTCCGACAGGTGGAGACTCTCTTACGGTTACAGAGGAAATAAGTGAGGGTCAGCTTGATCTGGATATACTTACAGACTTTTCAGGTACTTTCGATGCAGGTTCTGAGATAGAGTTGGAGGCTGAGGTTGAGAATCTTGCTGAATACTTTGCAGTTGATGCTGATGGATCAGGTGAAGTGACTGACGACAGTGTGTTTGTCATAGAGAGAGGAGGGGATGGAACGTACTCTGCAAGTTCTGATGAGGTTCTTGCAGGTGAGGAGCCGGAAGATGGAGATGTTTTGGATTTTGGTAATCCTTGGAGTGATTCGGATCATCCTGTAGCCTTTTATCAGGATACAGAGGGAAATGATTGGGATGAAAACAATGATATTATAGTGGTTGACAGGTATGATGGTGGAACACTGTCAACGGAAGCAGATGAAGTAGTTAATACAGGTCAGAATGATGAAGTGGATGCTGAGGAAGGGCAGGAGCTTCACAGTTCGACTGAAGTAGAGGATGAAGTCTATATTGTTGGATCTGAGATACATGAGGGTGTTGATGTTGTTTATGATAATGATTCTTCCGGCCAGTTCACTGTTCAGCCTGATGAATTACTGGCTGGGACGGAGCCTTTTGAAGGTAGAGAGCTTATGGATACGGATTCGGTGCCGGAGGAAATGAATCTGAATTCCTATACTCCTGAGGAGGGTACTGAGTGGTCTTCTGATGATGATATAATAGCTGTTGATCATGATGAGTCAGGTCAGTACACTGCAAGAGCTGATGAGGTTCTTGCAGGTGAGGAGCCGGAGGAGGGAGCGGAGCTTGAATCTGATCATGTGGAGGCATGGGAAGAGGCTCCTGAAGACGATCCGGAAACCGGAGATTTGCGTGTTTACGATCATGAGCCTGGAGAGCCATGGGATGAAGATGAAGATGCTATCTGGCTGGATACTGGAGATGAGAATGATGGATTTACTCCGGATGAAGATATACCGTTGGCAGGTAATGTAGAGGAAGGCCTTGAAGCTACAGAGTTTGGTAATCAATTTAATCAATGGCCTAGAGTGGCTGCTTATCATAGTGGTAGTGATGGATTTGATACCAGCGAAGATGCTATAGTTATTGATTATGGGGAGGGTGAGACTTTTTCTGCCAGGTCTGATACTGTAGTAGCAGGTTCATTCTCAGAGGATTTTGAAGAAGGTACAGATTACACTACAACTAACGGTTTAGAGAGTGAATGGACTTTGGGGGTTGTACAGCAGTTTGAAGATAGTGAATGGGATGAAAATCAAGATGCTATTGTAAGAGACTTCAATGAAGGAGGAACCTACTCTAAAAATGCTGATGAAGTTATCAATCATGGAGGTCAGCTAGATGCAGAAGGCGGTGAGACCCTTACAGAGTTAAATTCTGTTCCAGAAGAAAACTTGATGTGGGCTGACAATGATGATTCAGGAGAGTATAGTCCTGGAGATGAATTAATTATAGATCATGATGAATCTGAACAATATACTGCACAACCGGATGAAAGACTGGCTGGGTCATCTCTTGACCAACTTGAGAATGGAAAAGACCTACAAGAATCTAATCCATGGAGCGCTAATGAGTTCCCAATAGGCTTCATCGCTGAAGATACCGATTACTGGAATGAAACAGATTCAATAATTCACGATACAGATGGAGACGGAGTATACACAGCAAGATCAGACCTCGTTGTAGAAGGCGACCATGAAGAAGTCTCACCGGGAGATCCGCTACTTGAAACAGATAGAGATGACATAGCATCACCAGACATTACAGCTTTCATCACCAACGGAAACACATCAACAGCAACTGTTGAACTAGGAAGAGGAGCTGACGGTGTATACGTCAATACCTTGGAAATACCTGAAATCCACGACAGCGAAATGGTTGTACAGTTCCATGCAGATACTCCTAGAGGAGATGTACAGGGATCAGCATCAAGACTTATAGAGACAAGATCTCAAGGCATAGGATTCACAGCAGAATCTGATATAGATCTTGATGTAGATAGAGCAGGAACATACGAAGAAACAGTAACTGTGGAGAACTTACTTGAAAACGAGAACGAGATATTTGCAGAGGCCTCTGAAAGCATTGAAGATATAGTTGAATTTGATCCGCAGATAGAGCTTGAATCCGAAGCAGAAGAGAATCTAACTGTCGAGTTTGATCTGGTTCCAGCCGTCGATGCAGCCGGTGAAATAACTTTCACTGAGAACTCTACAGGAGAATCTGAAGAGATAAATGTAGAAGTTAGAGGCCCAACATGTGTATCAAGCACCGACAGATTCTGTGTCTCTCAGTCCGACTGGCTGAACACAACTACAGATGAAAGAGGCACTTTTTCTGAAGAATTCACTGTAAGCAGTATATGGACAGAAGATGAAGATGTAGATCTAGATATTGAATTATCAGGAGATATAGCAGAATACGCCACTCTGTCCGAAACCGAAATATCCACCACAGATTCTGAAACCGTAACTATAGAGTATGAGGTGGAAGAAGAAGGAGAACACACAGGAGAAGTATCAGTTGTTTCTGAAGATGAAACACTGACCTTCCCTGTAGGCCTAGAGTCTAATGTTCAGGATTTGGAAACAGGCTTTTCAATCTCTCCACAAAGTTTTGACTTCGGCCATATACCTGCTGGAGAAAACGTAGCTGACACCCTGGAGATTGAGAATACTGGAACTCTAGAGCTCACAGATTTTGAAGTAGATTCTGATTACGTACTTGAAGCGGATGATGTTGGAGACCTGGAACCGGAGGCCTCCACGGAAATAGACTTTACGATTGAAGAGCCTCAAGAACAACAAGGAGATATGACTTTGGAGGCCTCTTCAGAAGAGGAATCTGTCTCAGAGTCTGCAGATATTTCATTGACAATTGTCACGCCAGAAGATGAGATGACAGATGACATCAGTTCTACTGTTAGTGATCTCCGTTCCCGTGCTCAAGATGAAGATGTGCTTAATGATTTGACTGATGTAGAGATGGAGACAAGTAGTATAGAGACAGCATACAGTCAGGGAGACTATCAGGATGCGGAACAGATATATCAATCAGCTCAGTCTGATCTTGAAAGTATAGAAAATACTATTGAAATGAATGAAATAGATCGTGATACAGGTAATGGCAATGGAGATCAAGATACAGGTACAGATCCAGAACCTCCTGTTAATGGAGGCACAGGTGATGAAGGAGATGGCGGCGGTTTGATTGTGTTCCTGTTACTATTGATTCTAATACTTGGAGCAGGATTTGTTGTATACACCAGTTACTATCCTGAGGAAGGAGATCCTCTATACAGTGTACTAGGTGAAGATCAATGATTGATACTGTTACAACTGTTACAGAGTTGAATACTTTAGTTATTCTTCTTGGGCTAGTAGCACTCTTTGTTGTTGCCTTCAAAGTTCTTGAAATGCTTATGCAGACCGTACTTGTAACAGTACTTTCCGGAGCATTCTACTTTGCCTTAGCATACTTAATGGAAGCAGTAACCTTCTCTCTCGACACAATGCTCTTCTTCGCACTACTTGGAGGAACACTCTACACCGTATACAGTTTATTAAGCAAATCATACAAAATTGCCTCCCTACTACTCTTGATTCCTTTGAAGATACTTGGGATAATCAAAAGAGTAATCAGAAACATTATCTCATCAAAAGAACAGAAGAATGATTAGGGAATTTATTTTTCAACCGCTGAAGCTTGTGCTTCCGGCCTCTACAGTATCAACAAGACCTTCAAAAACAACTTTTCCTTCTTCAGGCCTGACAGTTATCTCGCCTGTGAATGAATTGATCTCTAGAGGCGCATTATCAGTAGTTATGTCTGTTCCTGATTCTGAAGTAAGATCTATATCAACGTTGTCCATTGAAACAGGCATCCTTTCAGCCTCAGTTACAGTTAGTTCCTCTGCATCAGTTTCCAGATCAAGATGCATATCCTCTGTCAAATTCATAGGGCCTGAGGAAAGGCCTTCACTCCATCCCTGAATAAATGTGTTGTTGCTTATCTCTATGAGGCCTGTGAAATTACTGAATTCGACTTCTTCACTTGATTCTATTTTACGGGCCTCGGATTCAAGTGAATCAAAGTTTGAGGCAGTTACAGTGCTTTCCATTATTTCAAGCTGTGTCTCCACAGATTTGATTTCTGCCGTTATCGACACTTCGTGTTCTGGTTCAGGATTCTCTGTTATATGCCCTAGAACCTCGTCTATGCTGGAGGGTAATTCTATTCCATCTGTGAGGCCTCCGGTATTTAGTTCGTCGATACTGTCGATGGCTCCTGTTCCTGATACTGTTAATGCGGCTATTGATGCGAAAACCGCTGCCAGTATCCGGGGATCCATCGCAGTCATGGATACAACTTTACAAGTCTGAGGATTTAAAACCAGTACGTGAGAGCAGTAGTACTCGTCGAACCAGAGATACCGGAGAACACAGGATTCATAGCCCGTCTGTGCGCCAACTTCAACTATGAACTCAGACTCGTAAACCCTGACTTCAACCTTGAAGAGGCCCGCAAAACAGCCTCCAAAGCACAGGACATACTCCGCAACGCCAAAATATACGACGAAGTAGAGGCCTCCATACAGGACTTGGAGTTCACTGTGGGAACAAAGCCCGGTAGAGGAGAATCAGTAAACGAATTCACTCCAAGAGAAGATACTTCCATAATGATCGGACGAGAAAGCTCAGGCCTCACAAATAGGGAACTGAAGGCCTGCGATGCAGTAGTGCATATAGAGACAGAAGGGTACAGCTCCCTGAATCAGAGTCACGCGGCCTCTATACTCATGCACAACTTTTCAACTCGTTCCAAAGAGAGGGCCTCTGCATCCAAAGAGTTTCAGGTTCTTGATGAGTTCATCCAAATCCCTTTACTAAAGGATTTGTTAAAGCAGGCGAATCCGAGTGAAGATGAGTTAAATAGTTTGATTGGCCAAATGAAGAGAGAAGGCTACTTTGACGAGGCCTAGAATACTTCTGTCTTATTGATCGGTTTATGTGTCAACGAGTTTAAAAAAGTGGATTGCACTGGTATTAGTTATGATACCTGGATTTAGCGGAGAAGGATTAAGTCTATTTATGTTCATTCAAGTAATATTCACACTACTGTTTTTCGTACTGATTTTCTTCCTGCCTAAGATAATGCTCTGGCAGATAGACAGGCGGCTGGAGTCTGTGCTTGCAGAACTTGACAGTTTCAGGACTTCTGCGGAATCCATGTTCCTGGAGAAGTTTTCATCAAGTATGACTTCAAAGACTGAAAGCCGTTTCCAGTCAATGAAGAATATCAAGTTCTCACAGCCGACAGGCCTTGATCCAGCAGGGATGGTACAGAGACTTGAGCACGTACTTGACACATCAGAAAGTAAGTTCAAACGATTCGTGGAAAGAAATGCAGATACAGAGGACTCGGAAGAGCTTGCAGATCTCAACATGGCATTCAAAGGTGTCATGGGGACACACCAGATCTACAAAGTAGTAAGACACTTCAGACAACTAATCAAAGGCACAAAGAACATCCAGCTCATCGGGATGATCAAAATGATGCTTCCACTATACAGGGAGCTAGCTGAAAGCCAGAAAGAAGCAACAAGAGCATTTCTGGACGAAGCACCAATTGGAGATGCAATAGGCCCGCTCGTCGCCGCCAAACTAATCGAAGAAGAACCTGAAGAAGTAGCAGAAGACATAATGCACAGTCAAGAAGAAATCGATGGGCAGACCGTCCACGTCGTCAAATCAAGAGGCCCGGGAGCAAGACTAGGAAAATACGGCGACGCAATCGACACACTGGCAGACGAAAATGACTTGGAAGCAATAGTTACAGTAGACGCCGCACTGAAATTTGAAGGAGAGGAAACAGGAAGCGTGGCAGAAGGAGTAGGAGTCATGATGGGAGGCCCAGGAGTCGAAAAATCAAAGATAGAAGAAGCAGCAACAGATCACGACATTCCGCTAGAAGGAATAGTAGTGAAACAGAGTGCACCAGAGGCCTCCAAAGCCATGAAGAAAGAAATATTCGATTCATACAAAGAAGCAAGAGATATGGCACTGGAAGTAGCATCCGAATACGATGGAGAAGTCGCAATCGTCGGAGTAGGGAATACCTGCGGAGTCGGCAACGTCAAGGCCGATACACGTGGAATCCACAATCGCCTCAGAAAATACTGGAAGGAATACGAAGACGAGGAGGAAGAAGTCAGCTACATGGGAATGATGAGCATTCTCCCTGGAGCAGATCAACAGGCCTCTCTTGAACAAGCCCGCAACGCCTTTATCTGGGGATCAATCAGATAAAGGTCTCCTCTTTTTCTTCGTTTTGTCTGCACAATGTTTTTCAAGTTCTTAATCAAATATAAGTTATGTCTAGGCTAAGAAAAATCTTCTCGAGAATAGAAGACGAGATTGAAAGTGTTAAGAAAGAAGAAGGTATTTTGGCCAGAGAAGAGAGTGCTGATAGACAGTATATACAGGATATTTTAGAGTCAGGTGTTTCTAGAGGAGAGTTAGAAAAAGCGGTAAATCTTTTTTCTGATGAGGTTGATCAGGCTGTTCATCTGGGTAATAATATTTTAGATTTGGAAAGTGATGTCGTAAGTTTAGAAGATAGTCTTTTGGAGGGTAATTTTTCTCAGAGAGTGATAGATCGTTTTAGAGCTGATGAAGAACAGGTTGAAAACATCGTTAATATCTTTGAGGAAGAGGTTGAGGCTTTGAAAAATGATTCTAGATACTTGGATAAGATAGTGAAGAATCAGGGACGAAAGAGTGTTAGAGAAAAATTCTATAGTTCGTTAGACAGATTGGAGAGTATCGATGAAGGTGTTGAGAGGATTGAGCGCAGGAAAGATCTTACTAGAAGGAA
>JALDAN010000011.1 GCA_022729355.1 Candidatus Nanohalarchaeota archaeon
CCTCAGTACGGAGATGTTTGTGGGGATGATCAGCATGAATATTTAATAAGAGAGCATAACTCCTCAGATCCAACTCATTTTGGAGATGAGCATAATCCGAGCCTTGAAAGAGACAATATATACATTTGTGCTACAGATAGGGATGCCTGTGCATTGAACGGAGAAGTCTACAGAGAAGGAGATCTAGCAGATGTTCAGAGAGCCGATCCTGATGGTGAAGAAAGAGGGGTAGATTCTGTTGATGAAGAAGTATGTGTAAATGTTGATCCTTCTGTGCCTGGAGGAGAGTGGGTGGATGTAGATGATGAAAGCATTAACCAAATGCTCAAAGGAGAGCCAGGAACATATGAGCCGGATAACCCAGACACATATCGATCATACGTCCGACATCATGAGGATTATGATGGAGATGGTGAGAAATGGTTCACAGACTCCTACCAGCCGGCTAAAGAAGTAGAGATTTCGCCTTTCAGCGATGTAAACTATTCTGATGGATACGCACTAGAAGACAACATCGGGCCAAATGTTGAGTACACATCTGATGAAGGAATGGAGCAACATAATTTCACACCTGATGCTGTCTACAGCCACTTTGAGGACGGGAGGCCTGAAGACGATAGGCTGAATTCAACTGTGGAGGAAGCAGAAGGACCTGAGGACATAATTGAAGGAGATCTGTTTACAGGAATATCAGTATCAACCAGAGTAGGATGGACTAATGGAACAGCATACACACACTGGGGAGCTTCTAACCAGCAGGATCAGCAGAACGTACCTGATAGCGTGGACTTCTCAATGGAGGTGCCAGAATCACATGAATGGACAGTTGACGAATACGGTTCAGAAATACCTGTCAACGATTCCACTATAAGCCCTAGAACAAAGAACTGGGGAATAGCTGAGAGCACTGAAATACTTGTAGGTGCTAGAGGAGAAATGTACACAGAAGGAAAATGTTATGGAGCTAATCCATATGAAGACGATGACATAGACTGGGTTACAAAAGGAGACAAAATCATGGGTAACTCCTATGCATACACTATGAACGTCAACGACACCAACGAGAACCTTACATATGAACCATCAATGGATATGGATAGAGGAGTATGGGTAGATCCTGACGAAACACCTGAGTCAGCAAGACAAGGCCTCCTCAGCTGCGACCTGAACACAACTGACTGGGGATACGGATTCGACAAAGGCGATGGAGCAGAACTGGAATGCCTCAAAGGAGACTGTAGAGAACCTGGATACGATGAAGATGATCCGCATGTAGTAGTTGGAGACATCCAGTTCGAGAACAAGGTCTCATGGCAAGACGACCCAGATAAAGAATTTGATGAAGACTTGAGGCCTCAGTACGGAGACGCATGTGGGGATGACAGATACGAATACTTGATCCGTGAGCATAACCACGGTGATATGAACTCGTCTGATGATGTAAATCTGGAAAGAGATGATATCTACGGCTGTGCAACTAAGCCTAATCGCTGTATATACAATGGAACGATATATCAGCCTGGAGAAAGAATTGACGTAGCTCCAGATGAACAGGGGGCTAATTCGCCGGATTACGAGATCTGTGTGAATCTTGATGAGGATATTCCTGGTGGTGAATTCGCAGATCCAGACAATGATTTAGTTGCAGAAAGAATCGTGGATGCTGCAGAAGATCCACTCGATCTGGATACGTATGAATACAACGTTACTACAAGAGAAACAGATGAAAGAGGGAAAGCAGTGTGGCATACAGTTGAGAATAATCCTGAAGCAGCAAGAACACACAGATCACCATACGGAAGAAACGGCACAGTAGCATCATACGCATGGGAAGTAGACTGTCATCCTGACCTAGATGGAGATGGAATAGGATGCGACACAAGCATGGGTAATGAGGAAAGACTACAAGGAGAGGCCTTCTACACACACTTCCAGCACGGTAGGACACTGGATGATTTCAGGGATGAGGCTGATCCTGGTACACTTGACAGATGGGATGCACAAGACCCTCATCAAGATTATCACGAGGAGATAGAGGCCTACTCAATCAGAAGATTCGTTAATGGCTCCCCAGACGACGGAGCAGCTAACGCCCAAATGTTCCAGAACACAGAAGGACCAAACGTAGTTGACGTAGACTTCAACTCAAGCGATAACTTCCCTACTGAGAATTTGAATAATTCCCGTATTGATTATTATGAGGATAACTGGGCTGCTGCACCGAATACAAGCATAGGAGTAGGTCCGACAGGAGAAATGTATGAACCAGGAAGATGCTACGGCCCTAACCCATACGAAGACGACGACAGAGACTGGGTATACAAAAACGAAACCGTGATGGCGAATTCTTATTTGACTGTTAATGAGACTGAGGAGTATCCTATGGGCTTCGGAGACTGGATAGATCCTGACATGACAGAGGCCTCTGTACGTGAAGGAGGATTCTCCTGTGACTTGAATACTACTGACTGGGGAATCGGATATGATGCAGGAGTAGGTGCAGAATTCGAATGCCTTGAAGGAGACTGCCTTGCTGAAGAGTACGATGAAGATGATCCTCACCGTGTTGTGGCAGATATTGCCTTTGCATCTGATCAGGCGGATAGATTGCCAAGTGTAGAGCCGGATGATCAGTATGGTAACGTTTGTGGAGATGATCAGAATGAGTTCCTGTTGAGAGAATATGAGCCTCGTGAAGGTCCGGAGGCCTATGAATACCAGCATGATCTGGATACAGTGATCAACACTGATCCGGAGAGAAGCAATATCTATGGATGTGGAACCACTCCGCACCAGTGTGTATACAATGGAACAATTTACGAGGAAGGTATGACAGTAGATATATCTGCAGCAACAGTGCCTCCTGAAGACACTGAAAGAGGAGTAAATATTAACGATCCTGAAGTATGCCTTGACCTTGATCCATCTACGCCTGGAGGATCATTCTACGATATGGACAACGACTGGATGAACGAGGAAGGGATTAAAGATGTCGGCTGGAACGGCGAGAGATCATGGGAGGCTATTGAAAGACATAAAGATGAAAGATATTTCCATGAGAATCCGAACGGGACACTGTGGCAGAACAGGACCCATCTAATGGAAGAGGATCAGATGCCTCAGATGACGCCGGACGGCTGGGAAGGAGGAGAAGATATGTACAGGCCTCGAGGCTACGCAACAGAGGCAATCTGCGGGCCTTTCATGAGTGAAGGACAGCCAGGCCTCGGAGTATGTGATGATACAGGAGATGTAGATAATTACTCAAGTTCCCCGTGGTTCAATGCAGGTAACTTCTCATTCATGCCAGGCGAAGAGCGTGAGGGAGCGTTCCAGAACAACTTTGATCTGAACGCTTACTGGCCTGAACAAGATGAGGAGCTTGAGCTTGTTGGACGTCATAGTCGTGTAAGGACTAATTCCACTAAGTTTGAGCCTGGTTCGCCTCTGGAGGAGAATTGGGATCTTTTGAGTACTTACGGGCCTGACTACAGTATTCCGGATGTTTATACTACTGATCCTGGTCCTAACCACTGGGCACTAGTATACAATCTGACGATGTCTGTTGGTAATGATGGTTTAACTTATGAGCCGGGTACGCCAACCGAGTCAGGTTGTTATTACAGGCAGCCTGTTAATGAAGAGAACTTCCCGTTACAGAATCATGATTATCAGCATGAGTTAAATGAGATAATGGAGTATAGAGATCCTGAGCCTAGAGAACATCCACAGGATGATGGTGTGACAAAGATGGAGAAGGTCTTCGGTAACTCATTCGCATTCACTGTGTTTGATGAAAATCTCGAGCAGGAGGTTGGTAAATGGGTTGATCCTGGAGATCTTCCGCCAGAATACGCTAACTTCACCTGTGATATTACCGGGCCTGACAAAGGATACGGTGTAGATGCTGAAGAGTTCACTGATCCACGTACAGAGGAGGAATTCGAGTTTGATGAAGGCGAGTTCACGTGGAAGGCGGGTGAAAACATGGATCATGAAGATTACAATGATAGCCATGTCGCTATTGGAGATATCGCCTTTGCTGATGTTGAAGGAAAATCAGGGGGATTCAGTCAATCACCTCCACACTGTGGAGATAACCACAAAGAATACTTGATAGAGGAAGTCGGTGAGACGACACACAGCCTTGAGTGGACAGGCCGCTGGGGATGTGGGACAGATACAACAGACTGTGTAGCAAGAAGTGCAGACTCGGACTACGAACTATTCAGGAGCGGTGACTACGTGAATACACAGCAAGCCTCAGAGAACTACGGCCGTTCAAAGGACAGTGAAGCTATCTGTGTACAGCAGCCTGAAGATCTTCACGGTGTATGGTACAGTCAGGATTACAGTGAAGACTTCTGCCGTGTAAATAACATGTACGGTACAGAAGGAGTCAGATGGATTGACGAGGACTACATTAATGAACATCCTTATGCTGTTACAGGAGGAGTAAACGATGATATGAATCCATACCTGTGGGAGAGAATGGATGAAGATGAGATGGTATTCTCAACACAGGGCAATGCAACAGAATACGATGAAATGATTGATCAAGAAGATCAAAGCCCTGTTCCAACAGGAAGATACGTGAACAGATCTATTGATCAGTACTATGAGAACTTCGAGCCAACAGAGGAGTACATGAACTATTCAGCTACAAAAGGATTCTGTGCAGGAAGCAATGAAGGAGAAAACATTGTTGTACAGGAATCCAGTACAGACCTGATTGAAACAGACTTCTCGGTGCTTGGAGTAGCAGCCAATCCTGACAGCTGTGTACTTGACGGATCAAACTACGATGAAATCGAACACGACAGAAGACAGCTCTACCAGCCAGGACAGAACGAAACAGTAAATCTTGGTGAAAGTGAAAGAACAATTTCATGCTTCGCAGGACAATGGTTTGACAACTGGCCTGTATCCTTCGTCCAGAGACAAGCCACTGTAGAAGAAGAATCAGAAGTCGATCTAACATTCAGAGTGATCAACGTCAGAAACACTGAAACAACATACGAAGTAGAACTAGATGCAGAAGAAGAAATAGAAGTCTTCACAGAATTCGCAGATATCCAGGGAGACTCATTCACAACAACGCTTCCAGCAGAATCAACAGAAACACACAGCGTACAAGTCTACGGAGAAAGCGCTGAGATAGGCCCGGCAGATATCACACTTAACGCACACTCAACAACAGGAGACATAGAAGGATCAGATGTCGCAACAGTTGATGTAGTGGAACAGGGAGAAACAGAAGGAACAGCAGAGTCCGTGGATGACGTACCAGGAATCCACACAATACAAGTCCTGCTACTAATGCTGCTAGCATCACTGATCTACTACAGAAGACTCGACTAAAAACAACAGAGGCCTTAAAACAGCTAAACAATAAAAATTTGAGGCCTCCAAATTCTTCTGTGACAATGAAAGGTGGATACGTTCCGCAGCATCATGCAGATGCATTACGACTTACGGAAGCAGTTTTCGAGAGCTTCCGCTAGATCTTCTTCAAAAACCTTCAAAACATTTCAGAGGCCTTCTGTTTATTGTAGAGGTTTAATATTCTAAATGACACAGGAACTAGGTATCACGGTGAAGAAGAATCAGGATTCTTCAGAATGGTATACTCAAGTAGTTAAAAAGGCAGATTTGGCTGATTATGCGCCTGTCAAGGGATGTATGGTGATAAAGCCGTATGGAATGAAGCTCTGGGAGTCGATTAAGGACGACTTCGACTCCAAGATACAGGAGACAGGTGTGGAGAATGCATACTTTCCGTTGTTTATCCCTGAAAGCTATCTGGAGAAGGAATCCGATATTGTGGAAGGATTTGATCCTGAAGTAGCATGGGTGACTCACGGCGGGAATAAGGAGCTAGAGGAACGATTGGCTGTAAGGCCTACATCTGAAAGTATTATCGCTCCGTTCATGAGTGACTGGATAAGGAGTCATCGTGACCTTCCACTCAGGCTTAATCAATGGGCGAACGTGGTCCGATGGGAGGCGACCGATACAAGGCCTTTCCTCCGCACCAGAGAATTCCTCTGGCAGGAAGGGCACACTGCTCACGGATCCGAGGAAGCTGCTGACGAGGAAACGATGCTGAGACTTGAACAGTACAGAGAAGTAATCGAAGATCATCTCGCAATCCCAAGCATTCTGGGATACAAGCCGGAACACGACAAGTTCCCGGGAGCAAAATACACTACAACGATTGAAACCTTGATGCCTGATGGTAAAAGCATTCAGTCAGGGACATCACATCAGCTCGGCCAGCACTTCGCAGAGGCCTTTGATATAACTTACGAGGATAGAGATAGTGAGGAGAAGGCAGCCTGGACGACAAGCTGGGGCCTTTCCACAAGAACTATCGGAGCGCTTATCATGGCGCATGGAGACGATGAAGGCCTGAGACTTCCTCCAAGCATAGCACCTATCCAGATAGTTGTGGTGCCGATATTCCAGGAAGACAACAAGGAAGAAGTACTTGACTACGCAGAGCAGATAAGCGAAGAGCTTGAAGACAAAGGCCTTAGGGTAGAGTTCGACTACAGAGATCACAGGACACCAGGATACAAGTTCAATGAATGGGAGCTCAAAGGAGTCCCACTCAGGATAGAGGTAGGCCCGAACGAAATGGAAGACGATGCAGTCACCACTGTCAGAAGAGACAACGGCGAGAAAGAGATGGGTCTTGATAGAGAACAGTTCCTTGAAGACGTGAAGGATGTCCTTGAAGATATCCAGCAGTCGCTTTACGATGAACTGGATGAGTACCTGGAGGAGAATATCCGTGAGGCCTCTTCAAAGAACGAAATCCTCGCGACAATCGGAAAGAATCGAGGATACGTCAAGACAAAATGGTGTGGAGACGAAGCATGTGAAGAGGAGATCAAGGACGAAGTCAGCGCAGAGATAGTTGTCCTCCCGTTCAGAGAAGACTCCAAGCCAGCCACAATCCAGGAATCAGATGAAGAGATAGAAGGCGAATGCGCCATCTGCGGCGACAAAGCAAAGAGATGGGCATACTTTGCGAAAAATTATTAACATAATTTTTCTTTTCTTCCTTCGCAGAGCGAACTCAGTCGCCAAGAATTACTGAAAAACCTTGGAGGCCTAAATAGGCCTCACTATTAATTTCTCTTTTTATTCTTCTGCGTAGAAGAAGTTCTGTCTTACAGATTCCTCTACTCCCGTTAATTCGTTCACGTCTTTCCTGTATGCCATTCTTAGATCTCCTGTGGATTGGCCGGAGTTATTCGGCATACCGTACTCTAGGAAGGCCTGTCCTTCACTGTCATCTATTGTCATTCTCAGGTTTGTGATTGATTCTTCACTTGGTATTCCATCTCCTTCTTCGTACAGGGATTGATTAGTTAGCTCTATGAACTGTGTGAACGTGTCTACAGCCAGTTGCTCTATTCGTTCTTCATCCATATCTTTATTTGAATCAAGCTCTATACTGAAGCCGTACTTGTCAATCTCGAACTGTTCATCGCCGACATCTCTCTGAGTAACCATTACGCCTGTATCTCTGACGTCCAGATAGCTCTCCTGTCTGTTTACCTCGTCGTAATCATGGGATACTACTGAATCGATGCTTTCCTCAATAGCAGTAGCAGCAGTTCTCATTGATCTAGGCAAATCCACATCGTAATCAATTTCACTGAAATCTCTTTCTTCAGGCCTTACTTCTTCATCTTCCTCAAGTACTGTTTCATCAAGTTCATCGTCTTCGTTGTCCGCACATCCAGCCAGGGCACCTGCTATACCTGTGCCTGCTGCACCAAGGAACTCACGTCTTTTCATAATTTGTGACTTAGTAGTAACACTTATATGTATTATGTTTCTTTCTATAAGTAGATGACTGATTTCTGGACTTCTACGAGAGGCCCTGCAGGATACGGCCTTTTCCAAAGATCTCTTGAATGGATAATAGAAAATGAGATAGAGGTCTCTGAAATAAAAATGCTGGATATCGGATCTTCAGATGGAGAGGGTCTAGAAGAACTTACTCAGAATCTACAGGAAAGTACAGGAAAGAGTTTAGACACATATGCTCTTGAGCCGCAGTCAGTAGTTTACGATGACAGAGCGGCTGAAAGAAGCGATAACTGTATAAGAGGGATGGTCGGACATTCATGCCACAGCATGCCTTTCAGTGAAGATACATTTGATATCGTTATCTCGAATCATTTGCTTCCGTTCCTCGATCAGGATGAACAGGCCTTAGCTTTACAGGATATACATGAAGTCACACATCCACATGGATATGTTGCCTTACAGATACAGCCAGATGAAAATAACGCGTCTGAACGACTAGTGATGCGTTATGAAGACTTTGATACTCTCTACAATCAAACAGAGGCCTTCACAGAGACACCGTTGCAGCCTGAAAGATCACAAAATCTATATCATAGCGACAGTAGAGGCCTTCTGCCAGAAGGTTTCTACGATGAATTCTACGGAAGTAGGCGTTGAGTAGTCTATGAGCTTTGAAGATGTTAAAGGCCTCCATCACGTACGTGAGACTAGAAGTTTCTCTCATGAGTTCTTCAAGCATATGGATGTCTTGAAAGAGGATTTTGATGCCTATGTTCTGGATGTTAGTGTTGTTTACTCCACTGCTTGTGGACGTAAGTATGTTTCAGATCTTTTTGCAACTAACAGTGTAGCTGATGAGGCAGTAGATATACTTGGTGAAGAAAGTTTTGAAGAGATAGAAAGAGGAGGCACAGACGTTCTTCAATATAAATCTACTCCGTATTCGCGGGCTAAAACTGTACAGAATATCGATGCTCAACTCTATGTTCCGGATATAACCAGAGACTGTGTAATGAAATCGCCCAGCGATATGTCTGATAGAGAGGCTGTACTTGAGGCCTTTGAAGAAATATCAGCACCGCTTGAAGTGAAGAATGAGCTTGGTATAGAGGAATACTCCAGAGAAGGGTTAGAGAACTCTGTAGGTATCGATGAAGATGAAGCGATCATAAGAGCGTCTGAAGGCCTTAATGGCGATGTCTGTATTTTGACGTATGATTCTGATTATCTTGAGGCAGATGTCGATGCTACTATACCTGAATTTCTGCACGATTTTTGAAAACTTTTATTTAACTGGATGAATAAAGACTACTGTATATGAACTTTACACGCACTGTTTTGATATCTCTGATAACTCTCGCTTTTGTAGCCGTTCCTGCAGCGGCTGAAAATCATAGTGACGCATGTGTTGAACTTGAAGAACTCGAGGAGGAGATACATATGGCAATGGAGGAAGATGTTTCTACCGATGAGGTTCACGATATGAGGGAACGTTACGAGGAACTTCATGAGGAGTGTAATGAGGTTGAAGTCCAGGCATCTCAGGATCAGCATGATGGAGAACAGGATTTGATGATGCAGGTGTCCAGTAACGACTACAGTTTAGAGGGGATGGATCTTGATCAGGAGGAAGTAGATCAGATTAGAGAGGAAATGATTGCAGAAGCTGAACAGATGGATGACGAAAGATTAAGAGAAAGATTCTCTGAAGAATGCGCTGAAGAATTTATCGAAAACACAGACTACTACATTGAGAGCATCAGTGATGCAGAGACACAAGAAGAACTTTCACAGGTAATGCAGGAAGCAGATGAAGAAATGACAGAATTAATGGATGAGTGTAGAGAAGAACAGAGAGCAGAAAGGGAAGTTGATGAAAGCCCACAACCTGATGAAACTCCAGAATCTGGAGAAGCTGAATACGTAGAAGAAAGACAGGAAGATGGAGAAGTAGTTAGAGAAGTCAGACCTGAAGAGGGACAAGAAAGATCACAGAATGTAGACACAGATGTAGAGGAGCGTCTAGACGAAATGGAACAAGTAATTAGTCAACAACAGAGGGAAATTGAAAGACTTGAAAGCGAAGTCAATAGCCTAGAGAACCGAGTACAGGCCCTCCAAAGAGCAAGCGATGGACAAGATGCAGAACCCGAGCCACAACCGGAACCTGAACCACAACCAGAGCCTGAGCCACTACCGGATGTAGAGCCTACAGAACCTGAAGAAGATGATGCGTCAGAAGATAGATCAGCACCACAGGAAGAAGCAGAGGCCTCTGAACACGTTGAAGATCGTCCAGATAGAGCTGAAGCAGAACAGGAAAGACAGACAGATACAGAAGAAAGAACACAAGATGAAGAGACAGCTGACAACCAAGTGGATGAACAAGTGGACGATATTGAAGAAGAGCTAGAGGAGGAACTGAACGAAACACCTGAAGCAGCTTCAGAAAGCCTTGTCAGAAGAGCAGCCGAAGCACTACTCAACTAAAAAACCTGAAGAGGCCCTTGCAAAGGCCTCTCCACATATATTTTCCCTTTATATCTCAAGTAATTCAGAAGTCTCGTAATCTGTGGAGCCTTCCGCGTCTTCATGGCTCATCCCTGTATTCCTTATGAAGTCAGCAGCCTCTTCAACAAACTGCTTCCTGTAAGTCTCTGTTGAAGGCCTGTACTGCATCTCCAGGACATCTCTGTTCTCTTCTCCAGCATCAATCTTTCCAGGATTGAATCCGGCGTACTCGAATCCCATATCCTCAAATTCCTCAGCTGCTGAAGGCAGGTAAGCATTGTTGGCGTCAAGAGTGAGGCCTATCCAGTAGTCCTCATCGTCTTCTCCATCCTGAATCTCTGCCTGTGCTTCACCTATCTCTTTAAGCACTTCATCCCATGTAGAGCCTCCATTTGAGGCCTCTGTTATCTGTATCTCGGCGAAGTTCATAGGATCTCCGACAGCTTTCGGTTTAATTTCGTACTGCCTGTCTCTGTGGCTGCTTTCCTCTGTATCTACTGTACGTGTGATCTTTTCCAGTCCGCTGCTTCTTTTTGCGTTGATGTTGTCTAAAGCAGTTAGTACTGTATCTTCGGCTGCTTCCGGGACGTACACTTCTTCTTGATTGTTCTCTATGTGGCTGTCAGCCCAGATCATGTCCACTACTGTGACACGGCCCTTTGTGGGGTATGCAAGTGGGAATTTCTTGTCGTAAACTCCGGTTACAGCGAAGCCATGCTTATCGGCGACATGCTGAGTGGCAGCTGACACATCCGCCAGTAACTGAGTGTAAGCTATATCTACAGGACTATCTTCAGCTTCAATCATTTTTGCAGAGGTATCCAGACGATCCTTGAAAAGCTCGTCGTAGACAGTTCTACCTGTATCTGAGGAAACCGTTCCACGTCGATCTTGCTTAATAATCGTGGAGCCAAGCTCAGCCAGATTGTCCTGAAACTTTATTGCACCTACTCCGACGAACTCTCCGTCAGAATCCTCAACAGTCTGGACTACTTCAGGAGCTTCCTCAGCCTTCCAGGCCTCAATACTCCATTCATCAGGAAGATCATCTATAGAGCCCTCGTCAAGCTCATCCCTCATCACTTCAATGAATCTTGAAAGCTCCTCAGAGTTAACATACTTCCCGTAATAATTCTCATACTCTGCCTTGAAGGCCTCCGTGATGTCTTCCGCATCCTCAGGTTTTGCAAGCCTTATACTTTCATCTATCTCTGTTTTTTCTTCTAATACCATGGTACTGTAGTGCTATTGTGTAATGCGTATGCTCGTGTGATTTTTTTGGGATTGAAAAACACCTCGTATCTAGAAAACACCCTCAAAGATGATTTCCCGGAAAGATTTAATGTACAAAGAAATGGAGAAAATCAGACACTAAAGAGGGCTATCAGCGGTAGTTATAGAAATACCTAAAGAAACTTCGGACAGTTTCGCTTAATCCGCCTGCTGATAGCATACAACAAAACTTGAAGTCAATTTTTAATAATCTATCCCCTGAAACTCAAGGCCTCTAAGGATATCAGAAGAAGAGAAGAATTCAGGCCTGAATGCCTTTTACTTCTACATTTTGGCGTCTTTAAGTTCTACTTCTTCATCCATTCGCGGTATATCGACTTTTCTCTTTATCCTGCGGAACTTATCGTGATCTTTTCTCTCAAGAAGTGTGATGGCCTCTCCTTCACGTCCCTGTCGACCGGCTCTCCCAATTCTGTGAGTGTATGTATCGGCTGTGTCCGGAACATCGTAGTTGAAGACGTGTGTCACGTTGTCTATATCAAGGCCTCTGGCAGCTACATCCGTTGCAACGATCACTTTTATATCTCCGTCCTCGAATTTGTCCACCATCTCCTCTCTTTTGTGCTGACTCATATCTCCGTTCAGTTCCTGTGCATCAATCCCGTTCTTACGGAGCTTATCCGCCAGCCATCTAGTAGTGTTCTTCGTCTTACAGAAAACAATAGATAAATCTCTTTCACGTTGTTCAAGTAAAGTGTACAGTGTGGACAGTTTCTCATTGTCCTTCACGTTCATGTACTTGGCGTCAAGATTCCTTGTATGCTCGGAGGCCTTTATCCGAACAGTCTCCGGATCAATATCGTAACGGTCACACATATTCTTCAGTTCACGCGGAATAGTAGCTCCGAAAAGAAGGTTCTGCCGTTCATCCGGCAGAAATCCGATTATCTGTTCAAGTTCATCCTGGAATCCCATATCCAACATCCTGTCAGCCTCATCCAATACGAAGTATTCAAGGCCTGAAACGTTTATTTTATCCTGTTTAAGAAGATCTAGGACTCTTCCTGGTGTTCCCACTACGATGTTGGCTTTTTTGGCTCCCTGTATCTGTGGTTCATAGCTTACTCCTCCGTAGATTGTTACTGTCTCTATCCTGTCCGGAGAGTTCTTCTGTATCTCTGCGGAAACCTGCTTCGCAAGTTCACGTGTAGGAGTCAGTACAAGCGCCTTTGTATCGCTTCCCGAAACCTGCTCGATCACAGGAAGTGAAAAACCAAGTGTCTTTCCAGAACCTGTCTCAGACTCCACAAGAACATCTTTGCCCTCAAAAATCAAAGGGATTGACCTCTCCTGAACCTCTGTAGGCTCCGTAATACCGTTTTCCTTCAGTTGTGAAATAGTATCCTTCGAAATATTCAACTCTTCAAATCTCATAAAAAACCAGTTCTCAAACTCCTTTAAACACTTTGTAAACGCACAACGTTTTAAGCTCAATCCCCTAGAGTCGAAAAACAGTTGAACTCAAAAATCTTCCCAAACAATAATACCAACATGTTGCTGCAAAACATTCGCTTCCTCATAACACAGAACAGTGAAAGACAGATACTCGAAAATACAGACGTAAGAGTAGAGGAAGGCCTGATAGAAGAGATAGGAGAACTGGAGGCCCGTGAAAACGAGAAAGTATACGACTGCTCCGACAAAGCAGTGATGCCAGGCCTCATCAACACACATACACATGCCTCAATGTCCCTACTGAGAGGAATCAGCGACAACAAAAAACTAGAGGACTGGCTTCAGGAAGACATCTTCCCGGCAGAAGAAGCCATGGAGAAAGACGACATATACACCGGAGCACTCCTAGCATCAGTCGAAATGCTGAAAACAGGGACGACATGCTTCAACGACATGTACGAAAGGCCTGACCAGATAGTTGAAGCTGTAGAGGAATCAGGAATCAGGGCAGTAATCTCCAGAGGCCTCTTCGACTGGGACGATAAAGGAAAGGAAAGAATAATGGAAGCAAAAGAAGCCGTGAAAAAATACAAAGGCCACGAACTTGTTACGCCCGGAATCGCTCCACACGCCGTCTACACGTGCAGTATCGAATTACTGAAAGAGATGAAGGATTTTGCAGAGGAGCAAGAGGTTCCATATCATATCCACGTCTCGGAGACTGAGAAGGAGAACAGGGACTTGGAGGCTGAGAAAGGCCTTTCTCCTACACAGTATCTCCACGAGCACGGGCTTTTCGATGAATCAGTCGTAGCAGCACATTCCGCCTGGCTTTCAGATAAGGATAGAGAGATTTTTGCAGAGACAGGTGCGAACGTAGCTCATAATCCTGCTGCAAATCTCAAGCTGGGCAGCGGTATAGCAGATGTGCCGGAGATGGTGAGGGACGGTATCAATGTTTCACTGGGAACTGACGGCCCGGCATCAAACAATAACTTCAATCTCTTCGAGGAGATGAAGACCGCGTCTCTAGTACACAAGCTTCAAGATCCACGTGACATCAATGAACGACAGGTACTGGATATGGCAACAATCAACGGCGCTAAAGCACTCGGACTTGAGGATGAGATCGGCTCAATAGAGGAGGTGAAGCAAGCAGATCTAATCGTACTGGATCTGAATGACTCAGAACTGAAGCCTTTCTACGGAGCCAGAGGCCTCATATCCAACATCGTGTACTCGTACACAGGACATCCGGAGAAAGTATTCGTAAACGGAGAACTAGTAGCCGAGAACGGAGAAGTCAAGAACGTCGAGCAACGAGGCCTCCTGAAAAAGGCTCAGGGCAAGGTGGAGAAGTTCGACAAAGCCCGCAGTAAAGAATAGAGAAAAAATTAGAGGCCTTTTCAGTCAAGAAATACTGGTTCTCCCTCGTCTAGAATCTTTGTGTCATCGAAGAAGACTGTTGGTGACTCACAGACGGAGTCCCAGTGGATAGCACATGGATTTCTTCTTTCATCGTTTTTATCTACGTATGAGCAGTTATCTCCGAAGGCGAAGTGGACTGTGCCAAGTACTTTCTCATCCTGTAAAGTCTTTCCGATTAAAGTAGCTTCAGGATTTGTTCCAAAGCCGAACTCCGCCATCTTCTTACTGCAGGGATGCTCTTCAAAGGCCTTCTCAAGTTCCGAGGCCTCTTTCCCACTGCTCTCGATAGCTACTACTTCTCCATCTCGTATCTCCACTTTCTCGGCACCGGGGGAGAAAGGGAAGTGATCAAGAACGAGACTCCCGGAGAGGCGTTCAGGGTATCCGTTGGGCTCTCCTGCAGGCAGGTTGCCGAAAGTTCCTTCTTCATGAAGAAGGCCTGTATCGTTGTGGTATGTGTCTATGTCTACTTTGAAGCTGATGTTGGTGCCTGAAGGAGTGGTGACTTTCACTTCATCTGTCTCCTTCAGTAGTTCATATACTTTCTCTGTTATCTCTTTAACACGTTCATAGTCGGCTCTGAGACTGGTTTCCCATATCTCCCTGTTGACTTTCGGCATGGTGGCTACTCTTGCACCTGCTTTATTTGCTTCCTTTCTTGCATTTGTGTGGGATAATGATTTTACAGTCGGAGCGATCACAACATTGTATTCCTTCATCGCTTCTGCAACGTGCTTGGGAGGCTCCTCTCCATGGCTTTCTGGCTCCTCGTACTCGATCAAATCATGATTGAGTCCTTTCTCATCCAGAACATGGATCAGTGACTCAATCAACTCCTCATCGTTGGAATCATTCAAAACAAGAACTTTTTCATCCTCCTGAACGTTCAAGCACTGATCAATTATCGTCTTCGAACCCTCATCCAGACTCATTCCTGTCCACCTCCATTAGAGCTGAATTTATCTGAAACAAAGGCCTTCATTATATTATGGTAGTCCTCAAGGCTTTCAATAACGGTGTACTCATCTGGAGCATGAGGATTGTATCCCTCGGGCCCGAAAACAACCGCAGGAATTCCCTCGCGAGAAGCATGACGCATATCGCTAGCAGGCTCCTTTCTCGTAATACTGCAGTCCTCAAGAAAGCCGTCAGCAGACTTTTTCAAGGCCTTGACATATACGTTGTCATTATCTGTTTTCAGCATCGCCTCATCGGATATCACTTCTGTTGAAAGGCCATCAATATCCTTGATATCCTGTATTACTTCGCTGTTTGGATATTCTTCTGCTGTACGGATATCAAGCCAGGCCTCACACTTCTCAGGGACTTTGTTCGTTGATTCTCCTCCCTTGATTTTTCCAAGATTTACTGTGGTCGTCCAATTCTCTCCAGCACCGTGTTCGCTGAAAAGGCCTTTGACTTCTCTCCACTTATCCATGAATTTCTCTACAGCGTTCTCGCCATTCCATGGCCTTGAGCCATGTGCTGAAAGGCCTTCTGTCGACAGTTTCAATCTCAGCACTCCTTTCTGTTCCGTGATTATATGCATGTAGCCTTCTGTATTATTTGGCTCGGCAGAGACAGCGAAATCAGGGCTGTACTCCTTGAAAAGTTTTCTAGCACCGTTGAATCCTCCAAGCTCTTCGTCTGTAACAATCATCAGCCCCATATCTGGCTTTTCAGCCTTCATATCCTTCATTAAATGCATCAGAACCGCTACTCCAGCCTTCATATCGGATGTCCCGCGACCGTAAAGCCTTCCATCTCGTCTCTCTGGAGAAAACATTTCATCGGAGGCCTCAATCACATCAATGTGCCCATGAAGCATAAGGCCAGGATCACTGTTCTCCCCGTACGTAACGACTAGAGAAGGCGTCCCATCGTGCACATGTCTCTTAATACTGAACTCAGGTCCGGAAAAGTAATCTTCAATGTATTCAAGGCAGGCCTCTATCTCCTCCTCATTGTCGTTCGTGGACTGGAATTTTACAAGTTCTTCTGTCAGTTCAAGGATCTCATTTTTCTTTTCAGCCATAATTCTTCTTGCTGTACAGACTCATTTAATGGTTTCTGACTGCTACTCCTGTTTCTCCATTTCTACGATGAAGTCTATTCTGGCGTGGTGTTGATCTATTTTAAGCTTTCCAGCTGTGTTTTTATGGCTTTGAATCCGACTAAATCTTCGTAGCCGTTTGTAGACATCAGGACAGGGTAGAAGCTTTCTTCAGCCGTAAGTTTGCTTCCTTCTTTTTCTGCGAATACTTCACCTGATTCCACTTTGCTGAAGTTATCCGCTGTGAATCTGTACCCTCTGCCTTCCTGCTTCTCATATACTTTGTATAGATCACTACTTGCAGCCTTTGAATCATAGTCTATCACTCCATGATATCCTAAAAAGTTCAGAAGTACCCTGTAAGCGTTTTCTGCAGCTTCATCACTTCTCTGACGTCCACATTCTACAGCTACTCCATCAACTGCACCTATTACACTTCCTGACACAATGCTAAGATCAACAACAGTATCCATGCCGGTGGCATTCACCTGCTCAAGCGCCTTTTCGCTGTCACTCACAGTTATTGCGAAAGGCTTAGGCCACGAATGAGTACCATGCAGATCCAGAACCTTCAAGCCCTGCAACTCCTCCCTGAGCCTTGAGGCAAGAACTGATTCATGGGAATTATCATTCACATTCATTGAGCTATTCAAGTCCCTATCCACGTATCTCCGTCCCTGATTATAGGCCTTCTCATTAGCTAAAACAGCTTTGAACGGTTTTTTGATCTCTCTACTGGAGGCCTTGAATCTCTCTACAGCCCTTTTTCCACATGGCTCATCCCCGTGGACACAGTAAACTACAGCGACCTCGGGATTGCCTTCGCCGAACTTCTCCACCTTCATAATCTTTCCTCCAGCAGACTCAAATACGATCCATCGTCTTTTACACCGAGATACTCAAGGCCTTCTCTAGCTCTGTCAATCTCCAGCTGCAGGGCCTCATAGGCCTTCATATCTACTACTTCATCTCCCTGAATTACACTGTAGGCCTCTGCTTCTGGGCCGTACATCATTGCTTTCTCCCTGTTCTGCTGTGTGTTGCTGATTCCAAGTAGAGGAAGATTGTTCTTCATTCTGTATGCAAGAGCTCCTGCCCTGAAACCATGTACCGCCGCCTCCATCTCTGTAGAATCCTGCATAGAGGCAAGTCTTGCCTCTACAACCACTGTCGGATTATCAAGCCCGTATTTCTCGATATCTTCACTGTAGTAGAACTTTGGACGTGCATCAGCCCAGTTCTCACCAACAGCAGAATCAAGCCTGTCTTTAGCAGCATTTTCTCCATCCGTGCCAGGATCGAAGACTAGAGACATACCTGAAAGAAGACCTCTGTCATTGTAGTATGCATCCGGCAGCCCTACTTTGTCAGGATCATCTTCTGTATTGAAGCTCCGCTCCCATGGTATCATCCTATAATCATTCCAGCCTGTATCCAGATCTCCAAAGGCCTCACAGTTCCCTGCAAGAGCCACTGTATAGGCCTCTACATCTAGTAGGTAGTCAGTCATATCCACTGCTTCCTCCAGACTGCCGGCCTGGAAGTTTGAGTGAAGTGAAGCAGACATTGCAGGGGCAGCTGGATTAAGCATGTCCGGGTTTTCTGATTCTCCGGTAGCTCCTGTTTCAGCATAGTGATCTATAAGGTCTCGGTATCTTCCATCATCGGCACTGGAAAGAGGTATTTCCTCGTTTAGTGAAAGATGGGGATGTGTTGCTGCAGCGATAACGTCAACTCCATATCCCGAAGCTACATCTTTTAATACCTGCTTTCTTCGGTCTATGCTTTCATCAATGGCTGACAGGCGATTTACACGAGCAGGAGGAGATACAACTTCAACCATCGCTGCACCAAGCTCCTTTTCAAGCCAGGCCTCAAGTCTGGGATCTTCGATAATTTCGTTCCTGACCTCTCTATCCACGGCCTGTTCGTTTCTGGCTAGGAAGTACTCTGATTCTTCGCCTATAATCAGACCTTCTCCGTCAAGAAAGTTGGATGGGCCTGTGAAGTCGGTGTCCTCTAATTCCTGTCTTGCGCCTTCAAGTTCATCATCAGTATCTGTCTCTAGCTCAGATATAGAAGACTCCCAAACACTGCTCATGTAGACCACTCAGAAGTATATTTAACGGATTTTAATATAGTTAGACTAAAGTTTCCTCTGATTCTGGGCAGAACATGCGAAAAAACATCCACCCTTCTGTAAGGCGTATCCTTTCATCACTACAAAAAGTAGTAATGGAAAATTTAAATAATAAACTGATTCAGTGCTGTGAATCAAGTCGCAGACAGATATTATAGTACACCTCTCTCAACAACCTCATATTTTCAAGATCACAGTACTCGTTCTCGGCGTGGACAGACTCCTGATTGAGCCCTAGCTCTATAAACGGAGTTCCTCTTTCAGCGAAGAATCTGCCGTCACTGGCACCTCCCTCCGTAATCTCTCTAGGCTTCTCACCTCTAATTTCTTTGATTACTTCTGTAGAGGCCTTCCGGAATCTATCATCTTCAAGCTCGAAAGCTCCTCCGTGATCCCGTTCCATCTCTACACGCACTCCACAGTCGAGACCTTCAAGAGAGGCCTCTACTTGCTCTAATATATCCTCTATAGTCTGTGATGGAAGGTATCTGATATCCATGCCTATCTCCACTTCTCCGGAGATACTGTTGTACGTCTGTGTTGTTTTTACACGTGTAGCTTCCAGAGAAGGTTCAGGCAGATCTCCTTTCTCTGGATAATCGAGTTCAAGTTTGTTCAGCTTCTCAAGGGCCTTCGGAAGTTCCTCCATAGCATTCATTTCTGCGGCTTCAGCTCTGCTTGCATGAACACCTTCTCCTTCAAGAACAACGTTGAGCCAGAGGACTCCACGCGTACCTACCTGTACATCCAGATCAGTTGCTTCACCTACTATAGCGTAGTCGAATCCTTCATCCCGGCTGTAGAACTCTTCCACCATCGGCTTGGAGCCATTAAGGCCTCCTATCTCTTCATCTCCAGCAAGCATCAGTACAGCTCTGCCTTCAAAATTGCTGTCCCTATGAAGATCTATGAAGGCCTTTATTTGCGCTGCAACTTCTCCTTTCATGTCTGTGGCACCTCTGCCATAAAGTTTTCCATCCTGAATTTCAGGCTGAAACGGTTCTGTGATCGACCACTGTCCCTCGGGCTCAACCACGTCTATGTGTCCGTTAAGACAGATCGCTGGGCCTCCAGTCCCTGTTTCTGCTACAAGATTGTAAACACCGTTGATCTCCTTTATCTCTGCTTCTACACCGTGCTCCTCCAGTATTCCTTTGATGTACTCGAATACTCCCGGATCCTCTACAGGTGAGACAGTCTCATAGCTTATGAGCTCTTTCGCTATCTTCTCGGTTTTCACTAGTTCATCACCTCATAACTTGACATTGATGCACGCTCCTTCATATCTACTGCGGCATCCGGCCCGTGAATATTCGCCTCGTCACGTATCTTCTCGTTCACTGTCGGAGTATCCGGATCAAGCCAGTGCTCCATCTCCTCTCTATAAGCTGTCTCAACAAACCAGTCGACAAAGGCCTCAGACTCTTCCCCGTATCCTTCAGCCCTGTAATCAACTTCATCCATGAGATCCTGATACTCGAGGAACTCACTGAGATCATCGAACTCGCTGAGCACATCATCCTCGAAATCATCGTATTCCTCGTGCTCCGCCAGCTTCTGAACGACATAAGGAGTCTCGTCACTGAAGGCCTCACGTACACCTTCCTCAAGAACGGGAAGTAACTCGAACCTGTAGAACTCTCTCAATGAGGCCTCTGAGCCAAATCCTGTGGTGTAGTCAGGCATCTCGGCATCAAGCCCTTGATACACTACTTCTTCTCTGAACTCTTCAGCGGTTTCAGAGTCAACACCGGCTTCAGCAAACACCTCCTGCACTTCACCGTACTTCTGCATGAAGGCCCTCTGAGTCAGGACTGCCTGATAAGTTCTATCACTGTGAGTGAAGTCCCTGAACTCCACCACGCCGTTAACTTTCGGAGCCACGTCAGGCCTCACCATCGAGTTCTGAATATCAAAGTAACCATCCATCAACTCATCGAACTCATCCTGCTCAAGGCCTCTATGATCTATCGTCGCCTCAACAAGTTCTCCATCTACGAAGACTTTTCCTTCGTACTTTCTCTCCTGTTCAAGCGTTTCAAGATCCATTTCCTGACGATTCTGATCGAACAAAGCCCACTGCTCCTGTTCATCTACTCCTCGCGAGGCCTGAAGCTCTGCCAGAGTCTCCGCTCCGAACTCATCTCCCAGCTTTATCTGATCGGGAGAAATCTCAGGTGCAAGCTTTGCAGGCCTTGAAGCAACTATCTCAACGAAGTCCTCAACTCCTTCTATCTCAGTGAAGTCATCTATACGCCCATAGTTCTGATTCGTAGGCAAGGCCTCCTCAAGCACATCTCCCCAGCGCTCCTCAGCTTCCTTCCGAGAAACAGCATCGGATTCAGAGACAAATAAATCGTAAATTAAGTCTCTTCCGGCCTCCACCTCTATCTCATAGTCATTGCTCTGTTTGCTGAATATTGGGTCTGCGTTGAAAAGGCTGGAGACAGCCGGTGAAAGCTCCGGTACACTGGCTTTATCTCCCCCGTTGAAGAATTCGAAGAAGAACTCATCAGCAGATAAATCACTTCCTACCGGAGTACCCACATTAGTCTGTGAAGCCGCTGGTGCACCCATGGCATGGAAAGTATCTCCGTCGTTCTCAACAAAAGCTGAGTAACGAGGCTTCGGCCTTCTATGACTTTCTCCAGCAGAGGCCTCTCCCTTCACGAAATCCTGCAAACTGTGAGGCCCCTGGACATCTGAGAACATCATCTCTTTCTTGAGGCCTATCTCATAGCTGCTGTAGTCTTCCGGCAAGTTTCTGTCTCTTATTCTTCTGGGCCTGTCTATTCCGAATATGAGGTCTGCCGGGTTGTAGGTTACTGTTGACGCGACTTCTCCCTGATGTGGACTGAAGTCAGTGTCTATCACAGGTTTGAACTGTTCGCTTCCTGGCAATGGAGAGTCCTGCAGCGTTACTCCGATATCTGCTTCTTCTCCTCCGGTTTCGATAGTATCTTTTTCTGCCTCTACCGTGGCATCCTCGTAGATATTCTGGATAATTTCTTCAGCTGTATCGTTGTCTGCGGCTTCATGTGTTTCGCTGTGGTGAATACCGTCCTCTACTTCGCCGCCCGCACTCTTTTCTGGATTGTTCCGGTAGTTTTCGGCTATTCTTGCCGCTGTCCTTGAGGCCAAGTCTCCTCTGCTTTTATTTTGTGTCTTGGTTGCCATCTTTTGTATCTCACACCTTTTTTCTTGTGTCAAGGCGAAGTGGCAGAAAACAGGTCGTCCTGTAAAGTTTGAAATCTTGATGTCAAGATCCCATCCCCCTGTTCTGGCACTTCAAATGTCGTCTAAGTGGGAGGGGTCTCTTCAAGCAATAATTGACAGAATAATAATCAGAGCAATAAGACTAACCAAGCTCTCATCAAGTTCAACAGTCACCTGGTCAGCCAAATCAAACATGCTCTACTTCACCTTTGACCACAAAAGGTTTTAAAGCTTTCATGCCGCACCACCGCTTGAGCCCAAAGTTACATCCTCAGGACTGTAAAGCACATCGCCATCCATCTCGACCCCGTACTCCTTAGCCATCATCTCTCCAGGAGTCAAACCGTTCTCAAGAATCTCCTGCATCTCACTTCTGTAGGCCTCCGCACTGTAAACTTCGCCAGTAGTCATCTCATCAACTCCCTCTGAAATAATATCCAAGAGGCCATCATCCATAAGCCATGCATCCTGAAGCGTGATATCCTCTTCACTGTTTATAGTGTAATCAAGGCCTACATCATCAAGATAATCAGGATCGTTTTCATGGTCTGCGAGGTGTCCGTTGGTGCCGAGACGGAGTTCCTGAGCATCTTCTTCTGTAAGGCCTAATGTATCTTCTGCGAAGTCCTGTATCTCTCTCCACTTCCTGAATGCTCCTGCCTGTGTGGCTATACTGGCCTCTGTGAAAGGATTGTTGCACATGTCTCTGTACTCGAATGCCGGCTTATCCGGACGCATCCGCCAAGACTCCCAGACAGCAGTGGCATCAGCAGCATAATGTCCGATCGCCTCCTCTATGAAGTCTTCTCTATCCATTTCAGGGAAGGATTCTTCGTCTCCGTAATCTACAACTACGCGTTTTCTCTCCCTGTTTCCATCCTCGTCAACTATGTAGACTGTTCCTTCAAGACGCTCCTCTTCAACAAACTCTCTTGTCTCGATCACTCCGTCACTTACATCCCAGTCCTCGTGGCCTACACGCATAAAGCCTGACTCATCAGAGTCAACGAATGAGACCTCGTCAAGAGTCTCGTACTCCTCACTTCTATCGTATTCTGTCCCTTCCTCAACGACTTTCATCTTGGAGGCCTCTATCTCGTTGGAGAAAGTCATCTCACTTGTTGCCGGGAACTCTACTTGATCCTCCATGCCCTGGATCTCGGCGAGTTCCGGAGAGTAAGCTGCCTTCGAGTTTTCTGTCACATACTCTCCTTCATCCTTACCGAGGCCTTTCCTGTCGTGGACGTTTTGGAAGCCGTTTCCATAGGCCTTATCTCGCCCGTTCAGTGTCTCAATCACTTGTTTGAAGCCGTCCTCCATCTCTACTCTACTGATGACAGGTGAGCACTGGAAAGGCCCGTAGATTAGAGGGCTTAAAGCATGCATTCCTATACGGTCGCCGCCTCCGGAGAAGTCTCTTATCCAGGCGTCAGGATCTCCTTCATGTTCTTCGTATATTTTAGGCCTCATTGTTGTCTGGATTGATCCTGTTCCTGCTACCTGCATCACTCCTTCGAAAGTGTCGTTGAATGCAAAGTATCTTGGTGCTCCGGAAATGAACTCCTCTGTCGGATAGATGCCTGCTTCAGCTTTATCCCAATCAAAGGCTGTTCCTGAGCCTCTAAGCATCATACCGGTCGTATGACCCTGCCTTCTGAATTCAACGTTTTCATCAGGATTGGTCTCTGCTGTCACTTGTTCTACTTTTTCCAGGTTCTGTATCAGGTCGTCAATTGTTCTTACAAGGCCTGTTACGTCTTCCTTTTCAACTGCTCCTACGTCGACGTCACTTGTACCCTCGTATTCATCGAATTCAAGCTCTACACTTGCTACCTCTTCTGTTTGAGCCATGTTGATATGATTGACTTCCTTTGCGGAAGGATGTTCTGCGATAGCCTTCATATGTTCTCTGGTAAAGTCTCTGGTAACAGGTCCAGGGATATCATCGATGTGTCTTTCTGTTATGTGTTCGGCTTCGGTCCCCATCATGTCCTTTTCCTGTAAGTCTTCCACGCCTGCTTCTTCGGCAGTCTGGTCATCGTGCTTGGGAACCAGTTCCTTTACTCCATCTGCCTGTGTCTCCCGTATTTCATGCCAATCAACATCAAATCTATATCCGCTGGCTGACATCAATTGACCGCCTCCGAGAAGCTAGAGAAACGTCTAGAGTTAGAGATTTTAGTTATTGTATAAGCTTTCTTGAATACGTAGAACGTATCCACCCTTCGTTGAATCTCGGGTCATACTCATTCTCCAGTGACAAAATTATTTAAACCCTGTGTGGTTCTGAACGTCGTACCTGCCGTTTGCTATTTAAAGATAAAGCGACAATTCTGCGTTGTTGGTAAGTATTTTTGTCCACGGATTTCTCTGGGCGTGATAATCATGCAGAATGAACAGATACAGAATAAAAAAGAGATGAAGGAGTTTGAAACCGGTACTACAACTGTAGGCCTCACTACAGAGGATGGCGTAATTCTTGCAGCAGATAAAAGAGCCTCTATGGGGCGCTTAACTGCCTCAAAGTTCGCGAAGAAAATCTACAGGCTTGACGATAATCTGGGCCTGACGATTGCGGGCAGTGTTGGTGATGCGCAGAAGATTGTGCGTATGATGCGTTCACAGCTGAAGATGAAGAAACTGGAGACAAAAGAATTAAGCGTAAAAGGTGCAGGAACACTGCTTTCCAACATCCTTCACGCGAACAAGATGATGCCTTTCATGAATCAGTTCGTGCTTGGAGGAGTAGATGAGGATGGAGGCGTACTTTACGATCTTGATCCTGCAGGAGGCCTTATGAGCCACGATACTTTCACGGCAACAGGATCCGGAAGCCAGATGGCATACGGAGTTCTGGAAGATGATTACGAGAAAGGCCTTGATCACGAGACCGGGAAGGAGCTTGCTGTAAGAGCTATTCAGTCAGCTATCGAAAGAGATACAGCTTCCGGTAACGGTATCATGGTCGCAGAGATCACGGAAGACGGTTACGAGGTAATGGAGGATAGAGAGATAGAGTCAAAGCTTGCCTGATATAGATACAGGCGAGTCTTCACAAAATTCTTCTCTACTTTTTCTCCTTTCAACCTCTCTAAAAAGAAGTTTTGACAGATCTATTTTAGGTGAACAACAAACAATGCAAGACCTTGACGACGTAAAAGATCTTCTTCCTGCAGATGCGCAGGTAGATGATTTAAGATATGAAGCATCAGACATCGTAGTATATACTAACAGTAAAGAGTTCTTCTTGAATCACTCAGATGTCATTAAAGATATTGTCTCAAAAGTAAAGAAAAGAGTGGAAGTAAGGCCTTCACAGAGGCTATTCAAAGATCCTGAAAAGGCCAGAGAAAGACTTGAAGATATAATTTCAGAAGAGGCTGGCTACGAGGATGTAATCTTCCAGCCATCACTTGGAAAAATGATAATTAGAGCAGAGAAGCCTGGAACAGTAATCAGAAAGAGAGGGAAAGGCCTCCAGAAGATAAGAGAGGAAACACTCTGGGATCCACAAGTGGAAAGAGTCCCGGCGATCCAGTCCAAAGTCGTTGACAGAGCACGAGAATTAACTGTAGAGGATCCTGACTTCAGAAAAGACTTCCTACACGAAGTCGGAGAAAAAATAAGACTGAACAAATCTGTCGGAGATGAATGGATCAGAGTATCAGGCCTCGGAGGATGCAGACAGGTAGGACGCTCATGCTTCCTCATCCAGACAGAGGAATCCAACGTTCTTCTTGACTGCGGCATAGATCCAAGCGCAAAGTCCGGCTCCAAAGAGAACTTCCCGTATCTTAACGCACCGGAACTTGATCTCAGGGACTTGGATGCAGTTGTCCTGTCTCACGCCCACATGGATCACTGCGGCATGATTCCATATCTATACAAGATGGGATATGATGGGCCTCTTTACTGTACTGAGCCTACACGTGATCTGATGATCATGCTTACACTTGATTACATAGGCCTCGCTCATTCATCCGGTGGAGACGCTCCTTACGATTCCACACACATCAAGAAGGCGGTTAAAAGAACTATCACGCCAGATTTCGGGGAAGTAACTGATATCGCACCGGATATGCGCCTTACACTGAAGAACTCAGGTCACATCATTGGAAGTGCATTGACTCATATCCACGTGGGAGAAGGCCTTCACAACATCCTGTACACAGGAGACTATAATTACGATAATACTGAGATGTTGAGGGCTGCAGATACCAATTTCCAGCGTGTGGAGACTATGATAACAGAGTCGACTTATGGAGGCCGTGAAGACAAGCAGACTTCACGTGATGAAGCGAACAAAAAGTTCCTTTCCAAAGTTAAGCAGACACTGAACAAAGGAGGAAAAGTGATTGTCCCTGTCTTCGCAGTCGGAAGAAGCCAAGAAGTACTGGGCCTCCTCGCCGACGAAATGGACAGAAACTACTTCGACTACCCGGTATTCATCGACGGAATGATCAAAGGAGCCAACGCACTCCACACAGCCTATCCCGAGTTCCTCTCCAAGAAAGTTCAGAACAAAATCTTCCACGAAGAAAACTCTCCATTCCTCAAAGACAATATCCAGCCAATCGGAAGCCACTCAGAAAGACAGCAAGTATTCGAGGAAGGCCCCTGCATAATCCTGACAACATCAGGAAGCATCACAGGAGGCCCTGTAATGTCATACCTTGAAAAAGAGGCCTCTAAATCGGAGAACGCACTTATCTTTGTAGGATACCAGTTCGAAGGATCACTGGGAAGAAAAATACAGGACGGAGCAGATCAGGTCGAGATAAACGGCAGAGAAGTCGAAGTCAATCTAGATGTCTCAAGCGTATCCGGATTCTCAGCACACAGCGACAGACAGCAAATCATCAACTACGCAAAGAACCTGAGAAGCACACCAAACAGAATCTTCACAAACCACGGAGAAGAATCCAAATGCTTCTCACTCGCATCCACGCTCCACAAAATCCTGAACATCGACACATCCGCACCACAGAACCTGGAAGCAAACCGCCTCAATTAAGGGCCTTTGGAGGCCTTTAAAGGCCTCTAGCTTTCTCAGTTCTCTGCTGGATAATATATTTTAAGGCCTCGGAGTTAATTTGTCTATATGGTTTATGAGGTAAAGTGCGATAACTGCGGTAAATTAATGGATTTTGGCGGACGTGATCCGGATACGAAGATCGGACCTGAGACTAAGCTTCCTGATGATGCTATAGAGTTTGATGGAAGTGTTTACTGTAAAGAATGTGTGAATGAACTGATTCAGTTCGGTGCCGGTGATATCACCAGCAGAATTGATCATATAGAGGATAGGCTGCGTGAGGCACTTGAGGCTTTGGGCATGCGTTTCGATGGATAGAAGTGAAAAATAGTTGAGGCCTTGTTTTCAGGCCTTGCTTCCTTTTTCTTTTGTGCTTCTTTCTATTTCTGCGTAGCTTGGGCAGGCGACTATCCAGTCTTCGTCTACTCCGGCCATGTCTCCATCGATGGCTTTGATTGTTTTTTTCAGTCTGTTGACTGCTCTCTTAA
>JALDAN010000022.1 GCA_022729355.1 Candidatus Nanohalarchaeota archaeon
CAGTGGCTTGGAACAGAAGAGGCCTCCAACATCGGTTACTTGGTAATGCCGGGGGACGTAGTCGAGGGAGTAGGAATTTATCCGGGCCAGAAAGATGAGTTGGAGGTAGCGGATATCTACAAGCAGTACAGCATGTTCGAGGACTGGATAGAGAAGATTCCAGAGGATATACAGATAATTGTAGGCCCGGGTAATCACGATATCACGAGGCTGGCTGAGCCGCAGCCGGAGATCGATGAAAACGTTTTCGAAAGAGCTACTGACTTCAATAACTTCCATTTAGTTAAGAATCCTCAGATGGTTCGGCTTCACGGAATCAGAAGCAAGGGAATCAATAACTTGATGTATCACGGCTTCAGCTTCGACGATCAGATCGATGCGATTAAGGAGTTGAGGGAAAACGCTTACGATGAGCCGTACAGGGTTATGGTCGATCTACTGAAGAGAAGACACCTGGCACCGATTTACGGCAGTAACCAGCTTTCACCAGAGGCAGAGGATCCTCTAGTTATAGAGAGGAAGCCTGACGTATTCGTGGCAGGACATCTTCATAGCCACAGCAACTACAGCTACAAAGGCGTCAACGTCATCGCTGCAAGTACTTTCCAGGCCCAGACAGATTTCCAGAAACGTGTAGGCCACGAGCCGGATCCTGGTAAAGTCACGATTGTAAACTTCAAGAACAGGAATACACAGGTGAGACAGTTCTAGTGACAGACATTGTAGAGACTGTAGAAGATATAGAGGCAGATAAGGTTGCTACACTGGATATGGGAGGAACTATAGTCGAGAACAGATACTTTAGCTCGACACAGGCAGCGTACAACACTTTGCTAGGAATGGATTCAGAGACTGATCAGAGGATATACAGAGAGCACTCGAACGGCAATGGAGATCTCGGCAATCATACCAACCATGCTATAGATCAGTCCATACATCTTCAGGCCCAGGATATAGACATCCATGATTACGCAGAGGCCACACAGGTTATACTTCAGGACAGAGATCTGCTTACAGGAGCAGATATGTTTGTGGATAATCTACATGAATTAGGATACACAACTGTGGCTGTATCTTCTGCACCTCCAGCGAGCACGATGCCTTACGCAGAAGAGGCAGGAATCCAGATACTCTACGAATGGAAAAACTTCGAATTCGACGATAATGGAGATTTCTCACACGTCCAAGTCAATCCTGAAGCAAAATACGGCAAACATAAGATAATAGAAGCCCTTCAGAATACAGGTATGGAAGTAGCACACTTCGGAAATGGAGATAATGATAAAGAAGCTATAGAAGCAGCAGATGCCGGACTAAAACAGTGGTGGACAGCAGACCCGGAAAAAGCATTCAAAAACGCAAAAGAAGAGGCTCAAAAATTATGAAGACAGACGAATACTTTGAAAGAATAGAAGAAAGAACGAAAGAGGCCTATGACGTTGCTGAGAAGGCCCGTGATCAGTCCAAGGATCCGGAGCATAGAGTGGATATCCCTGTTGCACGTGATCTTCCGGAGAAGGCCTCAAGCCTTGTGATAGCAGCAATGTTCGAGGAGTTAGAGGATCAGGGTGTTCCTGAAAGGATTAGAGAGCTTGAAGACGAGTATGGTAAGAATGATGAAAGGGTATCTTTCTCCATCGCCAGAGAGATCGCACAGGGCAATTTCCATGAATTCGACGACTTGGAGAAGGCCTGTGACGCAGGTATCCGTGTAGGGGTTTCCTACATGACAGGAGGGATCACGACAGCTCCTCTTGAAGGAATAGGAGATATCAAAATACGTGAGAATAACGACGGCACGGAGTACATCGCCATGTATTACTCAGGGCCTATCAGATCTGCGGGAGGAACAGCATCAGCTATGAGCGTTCTGCTTGCTGACTACGTCCGTAAAGGAGTAGGCCTTGACAGGTTCAAGCCTTCAGAGACTGTTGTAAAGCGTTACGGTGCTGAAGTAGAGGATTACTACAACCGTGTTACAGCGAAGCAGTACAATCCTACACGTGAAGAGACAGAGATGATCGCGGAGAACGTTCCTGTGGAAGTCACAGGCAGCCCTACAGAATCTATAGATGTCTCGAACTACAAGGATCTGGACAGAGTAGAGACTAACAGGATCAGAGGAGGAATGTGCCTAGTATATCTTGACGGCCTCCCGTTGAAGGCCTCAAAGATTGAGAAAAGGATCGAGAAATGGGGAGAGGACTTTGGACTGGAGCACTGGGACTGGGTGGAGGATTACCTTGAGCTACAGAAGGAGATCCACTCAGGAGACGACGATGATGGAGACGATGATGGAGGCAAGTCTTCTGAGTATACGGCCAGTGACAAATACTTGGGTTCGCTTACTGCTGGAAGGCCTGTGTTCTCGCATCCCGGGAAGAAAGGCGGCTTCAGGCTTCGATACGGACACTCACGTACCAACGGTTTAGCTGCTGTTTCTTTCCATCCGGCCACGATGGAGATATCTGAACGTTTCATCGCTATAGGTACGCAGCTGAAGATCGAGTACCCGATGAAGGGAACAGTGGGAACGCCTTGTGATTCCATTCATCCGCCTGTCGTCAAGCTTGAATCGGGCGAAGTCATGAAGGTGGAGACACGGGAGAAGGCCCGTGAGATAGAGAGTCAGATCGATGAAATCCTGTTTCTGGGTGACATGCTTGTGCCTTTCGGGGAGTTCATTGAGAACGGGAAGAAACTGATCCCTTCCCCGTACGTAAGCGAATGGTGGGACAGAGAACTGGAGAAAGAACTGGAGGAACAGGGAGTCAAACTCGGAAGAGACTTCACAGACAGAGATCCAACACCGGAAGAATCCTTCAAGATCTCCGAAACACTCGGAATACCGCTACACCCGAAATGGACACACCACTGGAGAGAAACAGAACCCACCAAATTCAAGGCTCTGTACACAGACCTTCGAAACGGGAAGATAGAGAGCCAGAAAGCCTTCAGATGCCTGGAAGATATACTTGCAGAATTCAAGATAGAGGACGGAGAAGCCCGTGTAGAGGAAAACCAGCTCAAAACGATAAAGGAGCTTCTGGACCTAGATAACGATCACAGCGAAAAAGTAGAAGATATAGAGGCCTCCAGCGAAATCCCGGAGTTCATAGAATCAGTATCTGGCATAGAAGTCAGAGAACAGACACCTCATTATATCGGAGCAAGGATGGGACGCCCGGAGAAAGCAGAGAAAAGAACACTTACAGGAAGGCCTCAACTACTTTTCCCTTGTGGAGAGAATGAGGGAGGCCGAATGAGAAACCTCTCGGAATCATACAGGAAAGGAACAGTTACAGAGCAGATCGTCCACAACAAGTGCCCTGAATGCGGAGAAATCACATACTACGCCTTCTGCCGTGAATGCGATGTAGCCGCAGAGCCAAGATGGTTCTGCACAAGCTGTGGAGAAGAACACGTGGAGAAGAAGGATAAATGCAAGAGCTGCGGCAACGAAAGAATGAATCGTTACAGAACAGCAGAAATCGACGTGGAGTCGATGATGGAGACCTCACTGGAGAACGTAGGTATGGACAGGCCTCCAGAACTGCTGAAAAGCTTCAGAGGAATGACATCAAAACATAAACACGTGGAGCCGATAGAAAAAGGCCTCCTACGGCAGAAATACGACTTATACGTCAACAAAGACGCCACGGTACGCTACGACGCCACAGATCTTCCGATGACACACTTCAAGCCGGAAGAAATCAACGTATCAATCAAAAAGCTGAATGAGATAGGATACACACATGATAAAGACGGAAGGCCTCTGGAGAAAGAAGATCAGGTAGTGGAGTTAAAGCCTCAGGATATAATCATTCCTGACTCCGACAACACACTCTCCGCAGCAGATTATATGATGCGTGTCGCCAACTACGTGGATGACTTACTGGAAGAACTGTACGGACTGGAGGCCTTCTACAATATAGAGGAAAAAGAAGATCTTGTAGGGGAACTTGTTTTAGGCCTCGCGCCTCACACATCTGGAGGGACTGTAGGACGTATCATAGGATTTACAGAAGCCAAAGGGATTTACGCTCATCCTTACTGGCACGCAGGAAAAAGGAGAAATTCTGACGGCGACGAGGATGCCATTATGCTTATGATGGACGGTTTACTGAACTTTTCAAGGCAGTTCCTCCCTGACATGACCGGGGCTAGAACCATGGATGCGCCACTGATTCTTTCAACGGTTTTGAACGCTGATGAGGTGGATGATGAGGCCTGGGCGACTGAGACGGTGGATGAGTATCCTCTCAGCTTTTATGAGGAGACTCTGGAGTACAAAAAGCCTTGGGAACTTGATACAGATATCCAGATCGGAGAAGATATCGTCCACAGCGATGAACCGTTCCGACACGGCTACACACATGAGACATCTACGATCGAGAATGGGCCTAATCAGTCAGAGTATGTGACACTGGATGAGATGAGTGAGAAGACTGCTGCACAGTTAGGCCTCGGTGAAAAGCTGAAGGCTGTGGATGAAGATGAAGTCGCAGAACTGCTTATGGATAAGCACTTTATCCCTGATATCAAAGGAAATCTACGTTCATTCTCCAGCCAACAGTTGAGATGCGTTGACTGTAACGAGAAGTTCAGACGTGTGCCTTTGACCAATCAGACCATAGCAGCTTCTGGAAAGGAGACAGCAGAGTGTCCAAGATGCGCTGCAGATCCGAACAAGACAGGTGCCGGAAAGATACTGCTTACAATCTCTGAAGGAACAATCAAGAAGTACATGCAGCCGTGTAAAGATATCATAGACAAGTACGAAATCTCTCCTTACAAGAGGCAGGAAGTACAGATACTTAACAGAACGATTCAGAGCCTTTTCGGGAAAGATGAGAGACAGTCAGGCCTGAAACAGTTCACTAATTAACTCTCTATTATTCGCAGCTGACATATCAGGGATTCTGGAGGCCTTCTCCACAACTTCTTCATTCATTTTCTCCTCGATCTGGCTTTCCTCCCTGTAGGCCTCTACTGTATATGATTCATCGGCTACTTTCCTCAGGTGCTGTTTCTCAGTGTTAATCATGTTCTCGAGCTTGTTTTCCAGGCCTTCAAAGCTTTCTACTATATTCTCTGCATTCAGCACTTCTCTTCCAGGCTTCTTGAAGGAGAGGTTCACGCCGTATACTTCCAGAACTGTGTGCTGCAGATCTTCAAGATCGGATCTGTAGTTGCGACAGCTTCTCTCAAGATTCTGATTAAGTGCTGAATTATTCGCACCTAGTTCTTTACAGGCATTAAGTATGTGGGTTATCTCTTTTGCATCCTGTTTCAGGCTTTCAACTTCTCCCAGTATCTCCTCCAGAAGATTTATTTCCGATATTATTTCTTTTTTCAGCTCCTCTGGTGTTATGCCTGAAGGCAGTTTATCGGGTTTTAATGCTTTCAGGTGTTTGACGTATGTGCTTAAAGGCTCGAAAACAGGTTTGTCGGAGATGTTTTTATCATATACTCCTTTGATCCAGTTCTGTTTAAGATCAGCAGGTTCTCTTCGCGTACCTATCGGTACTTCTCTATCGACTTTGAACATTATGTAGTCTATACGTGCGCCGCCGCTGTTGATTTCCATGCTTTTCTGTGAAATATATCTCATGCGTTCAGGTGAGCCGTAAATCCGGTCAAGCTGTTCGTTGTTGTGTACTCCGTAGGTTCTAGGCCTGTCACCTCCTTTCACTAGGTCTTCTTCCGGTGTTGCAATAACTTCCAAATGCTCCGTAGGTACTTCCAGTTTCAGAATGACATCTCTGGCATAGCTCATCGCGGTCTCGTAGTAACCGCAGAAGACACCTGGCTCGGCGATTGCGTGGTTCCCTGAACGCACCTCTTCTTTCGAGTAGCGATCTCCATAACCGTTTTGAGCTGACAGATATCCTTTCTTGAGGACGCTTACCTGTTCGTGCCTTCTGTCCAGTGTGTGTTCTTTTTTGAAGAATATTTGCTCGCTGCAACCTCTGTAAATTATGGCTTTATCGTAGCTGAACGGATAATCCTCTATATCACCTTTCAAGAATTTCTCACAGTCCCAGACTGACCCATTCATATCTGTGATACTACTGGAGGCCTCTCCCGTAAAAAGCCTTCTATCCGGGTAGGCCTGAATCCAAGCTTATTTAGGTTTTCAGCCACGTATTATATTGTTATGAGCGATAGAGTTGAACTCCGGGAGGTAATGACGGAAGGCGTAATAGCGATTGAAAAAGATAAGACAGTTGTAGCAGCATCCAAGCTGCTGGAAGAAGAGTATATTAGAGGCCTTGTGGTAGTTGATGATGAAGATGCGGTAGGAGTCCTTGTATGCCGTGACATAGTGTATGAAGTAGTTGCTGAAGGCCTTGATCCTGCGGAGACAACGGTCGGGGATATAATGAGTACAGACTTGATTGTTGCGGAGGAAGATGAGCTTCTTGACGACGTTGCGATGGCTATGAATCAGAACAATGTCTCCAGAGTTCCTGTTGTAAGAGGAGATATGCTTGTCGGGATTGTAACACAGAGCGATATACTTCGTGCATGGCCTGGATTCGCAGAGATAATGAGTCAGGATATAGAAAGAGAGACTTATCCTACAGCAGATAATACAGATGAAAGTGAGAACATGCCCTCCGGCTACGACGAAGACCTTGAAGAGTAAAGGATTCAAGGCCTTTCACACCTCTCTTTTCCCCTTTCTTGTCTAAAATTCTTTCAGGCCTCCGGTTCTGATGTTTGGAGAGTGATAGTTTTTTACAGGACTCCGTGTAATTACTCGGTATGGAGATCATTGAGGAAGTAGGCAGAAGGAGACTGGAGATTGAACTGGAGCATCCTGGAAGGGCCTACTCCGAGATACGTGATCTACTTGAGAACAGGCTTTCTTTCGATGAAGTGTATGAGGAGAAATACTTCCATGATGTAGAGGAGGGAAGGATCCGGACAGAGATAATAATGATTGAAGGATTCGACAAGTTCACTATAGAAGAAATCGAGATGCATCTATCGATCGAAGAGGAGGAAGGCGTCATGGAGATGCAGCTCAAGTCCAAGATGGTTACCTCGTATCCTACAGAGAAGAATTATCAGCAGAGCCTTTGGTACTATGCTTATCGTTCGCTTTTTGACAAGTTCATCTACGGGGAGACAAGAGGAGGATACGAGGAAGACTTTGAGGAAGATCTCGATAAAATCGTGGAACTTGTACGAGACAACTTGGAGGAGTCATACCGTGGTTAAGTTCGAGGAATCACTTCAGAGAAGAAGCGACCACTTCTTCGTAAAGGAGGATCCGGCCAGAATATATAGAGGCCTTCGGGACTTACTTGTGGATGAATTTGATGTTGACAGGATTGAGAAAGGGAAGATGGAGTTCAACGTCGCCAAGCCAAAGGACAGACTGAGGCTTCATGCTTTCAAGGAGAAGTCCACGCACACTGTGATTCATTATCGGCTTTCATGGAAGGCGAAGAAGCCTAAAAAGATTTACAGGATGCAGAGGGATGATGATATACTTAAGGCCCGTATACAGACTACGGGAGAAGTAGTAACTGTTTATCCTGGAGCAGAGGCCTTGCCTATAATGCCTAAGAAGAAAACAGAGTATCCGCAGTCAAGAATAGATAATTCAGGCCTTCAGTCGGAGCATAAGACTGCTTTTCAGCGTTCAAAGTTTTATGAGATGCTTGTAGGGATATGGTATAACAAGTTCTATGCCAAGGAAATCGAAAAGTATGAGGAGGAGGGTGATGAGACGATAGTTCACCTTCACAACCTGATTCGAGAGAAGTTCGGTATCGAGCCAGGTATCGCCAAAACCGGAGCATCAGAGTTCACACCGCCTTGGAGGTGATAAAGGTTGTCAGATGATGATTCAGCCGACATGAATTTCCTGAAGAAGATCTTCCACAGAGAGGAGGGTGAGGAGCCTGGTTTCTTCGGTAAAATGAAGTGCTGGTTCCATTTCCCGGGTACTGCAAGAAGTGACTGGGAGGAGCATCACTTCCATGAAATAGATAATATATGGCATCACGAAGAAATATTTTCAGGAGAGAAATTCTTGGTGGAGAACGCCACAGAGTGGTACGAGAGCCCTCACGTCCCAACTATCTACACAGATCACAAGTACATATTCAACAATAACATGGGTTTAGGAAAGCCTTTCGAAGTATACTACCAGCAGAACGTGGACTCCGGAGAGTTTAAATCTATAATGGAGGCCTCTGAAGATCTTCCAAGCGAAAGAGGAGAACTCATTCTCGAAACAAATATCAAGACTAAGAGCCCTCCAAGCGGGGAGAACAACTTTGCGATGGTGGACTACAGTGTGCAGCTTTTCGTCAAGTATGATCTCCCGGATGGTATCAAGTTCTTACCGAGATTCCTAGCACATCCAATGAACAAGATGTTTCAGTACTACTTCCTCAGACATATCGGAGAAGAGATGCTTGAGTACGACATAGAGTACGCCAGAGAAAGAATGATAGAGTACTACGACTACATCCGCCAGTACCATGGAGAGGAACCCGTACAGACACGCAGCAGAAGAGCACATTACGATCCGGGAGACGAAGACGGCACATTCTTCAACTAGGCCTCCATACCTGTTTTAACATTCAATAAAATAATGGAAAAGTAAAGGCTGCCCTCCGGTCAGCAGTCAAGAACGAGGCCCGTCAAAGGTAGCCTCAATGATTGCACTGTGTTACAGGGCAGCCAAATACTACCAGAAAAAATTATGACAGAACTCTACTTCAAAATCAGGCCTGACAGCAAAGAAAACTCCTTCGAAACAGGAGACCATATCATAGAGGCCTCGGTTACTGAAGAAGCAGAGAACGGAAAGGCCAACGCACAACTATTATCACTTATCAAAGAAAGAACAGGCCTCGATGCAGCAATCATCAGCGGCCACAAGTCCAGAAGAAAGAAGCTGAAGATAGACGGCAACGAAGAAGAACTACGAGAAAAGCTAAAAGGTGGAAAATAAATGGGAAAAGTATCACAGAACTCGGCGAACTACATAATACAGGCAAAACTAAGCTCCAACGGAGTAATAAAGAAATCTGACGTAGTGGGAGCAGTATTCGGCCAGACAGAAGGCCTATTGGGAGAGGATCTTGATCTCCGGGAGCTGAGGAACAAGGGGAAAGTAGGGAGGATAGAAGTCGAGCTTGAAAGAGTCTCAGGATCTACAGAGGGAATGATGGAGATAGCAACATCTCTGGATGCTGCAGATACATCTATACTCGCTGCTTCACTGGAGACGATCGAAAAGATAGGTCCTACAAATGCAGATATACGTGTTGAGAGTGTCAATGACGTAAGATCATCTAAAAGAGATTACATAATCAAGAGATCGAAGCAAATCCTCAGAGATATCAAAAGCGATAATCCGGAGATGGAGGATATCAAACAGGAAGTCAAGCAGGAAGTAAGAGAGTCAGAAACAGTTGACTACAGAGGATTCCCTGCAGGCCCCGACATCTACTTCTCCGATGAGATAATACTCGTAGAAGGCGAGGCAGACGTCAAAAACCTCGTGAAACACGGAGTCAAAAACACTCTGGCGCTTGGAGGAACTTCAATACCGGAGAGGATACCAGATATAACAGAAGGAAAAGAAGTAACAGCTTTCCTGGACGGCGACAGAGGAGGAGACCTCATACTTGAAGAACTGAGAGAAAAGATAGATGTCGAATACGTAGTAAGAGCGCCTGAAGGCCTTGAAGTAGAGGAACTCGGAGAAAAACAGATATTCGAGGCCTTGAGAGACAGGGAGAAGTCAAAGTACGTTGAAGAAACAGGATCAGAGGAAGAAACTCTCAGTGAAGATGAAGTCGAGGCCTTCAGTGAATTACTGGATGATATGGTTGCGACAAGGGCCTTGAACGTTGTGGATGAGGCCTTTGATATAACTGCCAGAGCACCTGTAGACAGGAAGAACATTGATGTAGATGAAGGTTATGCTGTGCTTGCTGATGCAGAAGTCGATGAAGAACTGGTAAGCTTTGCTGAAGGCCTCAACGCAGAATACGTTGTAGGCAGGGATAGAAGCGCCACTGCTAACTCCTCAGAAGTGGAAATAGTTGTGGAAAAAGATCTGAAATAAGATTTTTTTACTGTCGGAATACTTTCTCCGAAATAGTGACTACTGCCTCTGAAAGCTCTCTTACATCTGTACGGAGCTCCTTCACTTCATTTTCAAGAGCCTTCATATGCACCTGTTCAGATGCGTTTCCGGAATGTCCTGCTTCGCGCAGCTGCTGAATTTCCTCTTCAAGCGATTCCAGTCTTTCAACAGTATCGATGTCATCGATATGGATGCCTTCTTCAGAGGCCTCCATCATGTTCTCCTCTAACTTACTGTAACGATCTTCAAGTGCTTCCTGACGTGACTCTATATTGTGAAGAGTGTCACGGAAGTCAGTTAGGTCCTCTGCAATATCATTTTTCAGGTCTTCGAACTCATCCTCAGTAACTGCATCAACATCCAGATTAATCTCTCCCTCCTCGACATCAAATTTCTCCATAACCTGATCAAACTTTTCATTAAGGCCTTCAATCTCCTCCTCTACATCGCTTTCAGAAGGAACACGTCTCTCAATCTCCTGCTCTTCCAGATTTTCTGTTTGTGTGTTCTCTGCTTTATTATCTCCATCTATCTGCTGTTTAATAGCTTCTATATTGTTCTCAAGACTTTCTCCGCCTGGTGATTCTTCTGTAGAACCTTCTATATCTTGAGGCCTCTGCTCTGTCTCCTTCTGCTGAATTTCTTCAAAGTCATCCGCCGGTTGCTGATTATCTTGAGATGCTTCTTCAGACACTTCCTTTTCCTGCTGTTGTCCAAACTTTTTCTGGCCTTGTTCCTGTCGGAAAGACTCTGCTTCTTGAGCAGTATCTTCTGAAGGTTCGCTGCTCAGTCCTAGTTGTTCTCTGTTGAGGCCTCCTCCGTTATCGTCTCCTTCCTTTTTTAGAGGTGCACCATCTGATACTTTCTTCCATTCACTGTTTGATCCTGAGAACTGTTCTCCGTCTTCAAATGCCTTTTTGGAACGTCTTTTGTGCATATCTGCTACTTCAGGATTGTCATCCGATGTTCCCGCTCTTGAAAGACTTGTTGAAGAGGCAGCTTCCTTAAATTTACTGTTAAAGCCTTCGTCTTCCTCCTCGTCGTCACCGCCGATAAACGGAATGATACCCATTAATTGTATGCACCTGTAAAATTTACTGCGTTTTCCCTGCATAAAAATGTAGGAGATTCACCGCGTAATAGAAACAATAAAAGAACCTTTCCAACAAATTAAACTTTACAGGAGGCCTCGAAAAATTAGATGGCAGTACTTGAACTTATCTGGATATACCTTGTAGGGCCTTTAGTAGCTGCGGCGCAGAACTCTGAGACAGCTACATGGGCAGAAGCTACTGCACAGGCGGGCTACAATTCTGTGAACACAGTTGTGCTAGCTGCAGTAGCAATATCATTTATTTACGGAACATACAGGCTTTTCCAGAAGTACGATATAGAATTCGATACAGAGAAAGTCATATACTCAATACCGTTCATAGTACTTGGAGGCCTACTTCGTTTCATAGAGGATACCGGCGCAGTATCTTATCCTTACTCGATAATCCTGATAACGCCTGTAATCTACATGGCAATGTACGTCCTGTACATGGCAACACTTGTAATAAGCCTAAAGATCAAAAAAAGATACGAGATACACGAGAACAAGACTATTTTCTACACAGGCCTCCTTCTATTAGTTCCGCCTGTATTATTCACTGGCTACTTCTTTACTGCTTTAGAGCCTCGCTTTGATCTGCTTTTGTTGGCCTTGGCGTTGCCTGTTATAGCGACAGCCACCTACAAGTTCATAGTCAAAGAAACTGGAGCTGACAGGCTTGAATATCATCTAATAGTGTTCAGCCAGATATTCGGCGGTGCAGCAAGCATGGTGGCTGTTACTCAGGGATACGAGCAGAAACAGCTTTTGACACAGGCCTTTACACAGGCCTTTGGTGCTCCAGGGATACTGATCGCAAAGTCCATACTGGCAGCACTGGTTATCTGGGCCCTGCTTGATGTAGATGACAAAGAGCTTGAAGGCCTGGCAGTCTTCGTCATGCTGGTAGTAGGCCTTGCCACAGGTTTAAGGGTTCTTCTCAGGATGCTGGCTGGTGTATAGCAGGAAATATTCAAAAGCGTCTCCTTGTAATACATAGTATTATGGCTTTCCTTTGCGTCGATATCGGAGGCACAAACACTATTCTAGGTGCTGGAAACGGAGAATTCGAGACAATCGCTAAATGCAGGACGGAGGAATTTCTCAAAGACGTTCCCGGCAGAGTAGAGGAAGCACTGGATGATACACATATCGAAGTAGACGACATCCAGAAAACAGCTGTAGCAGCTGCAGGCCCTATAGACAGGGAAGAAATGCTGTTTTATCCGCCCAACGTCTCCGATGATAGAGGCCTTGGAGAGATCGACTTAGGAGAGGCGCTCAAGGATTTCGGTGAGATAACAATAATAAATGACTGCACGTCCGCTGTACTTGGAGAATACCATTACGGGGATCACGAACTGGAGAACATTGTTTACGTAACTATTTCATCCGGTGTCGGCGCAGGAGCAATCCTGAACGGACATCTAGTGGAGGGAGCTGACGGCAACTTCGCTGAGGTAGGGCACATGAAGATAGAAGACGATTTGAAATGCAGCTGCGGAGGAAGAGGCCACTGGGAGGCCTACTGTTCAGGAGAAAACATGCCGAAGATGGCAGAACAAATCTTCGGATACGAATACAGTGATGCAAGAGAGATATTCGATAGATATGATGAAGGTAGTGAAGAGGCCTCAAAGGTTATAGGGAAGATGCAGAAAATAAATGCGGTAGGAATGGCAAATATCGCAACGATGTATAATCCCGAGAAAATCGTAGTCGGAGGAGCAGTAGCACTGAATCACCCGGAGACAGTTGTAAAGCCGCTTGAAGATCAGGTTGAAGAGTTAACTGTCAACGAGACCCCTGAGATAGGCCTCTGCACACTGGATGATGAAGCTGTTATACACGGATTGAGAGCTGTCTGCAACGGAAAACACTAAAAAAGAATACTGATATGGGGAATGGCGGCCTTTGTTTCAAGGCCTGTTTTTTAGTCGCTTACTTCTGCTACGTCGCCTAGTGTAGCGCTTCTGTCATCTCCTGATTCTGTTTTGACGTCGGAGACTTCAGGATTGACGTAGAGCTCGATGCCAAACTTTTTTTCGAGCTTGGAGGCCAATGATTTCTCAGGTTTGAGGTCCTGACTTTCTATCTTCTTAATGACTGACTCTTTCTCGTTCAGGCTTTCCGCTACTTCCTTGATAGATAGTTTTTCCTTTTCACGTGCCTTTTTGATCATCTGTCCATAGTTGGAGGCCAGCACCTTAGATTTTCGCCTTCCAGTGCTTCTGGTCCGACTTTTCTTCTTTTTCTTTCTGCGTTTACTGGTGCTTGTCTCTACTGTCTCACCCATGTCTGCGCAGGAATTACAGGCCTTTAGTGTTGCTCCTTCGATTTTAGCTTTTTTGAGAGAATCAACGTCTTTACCACATAGTTGACAAGATGGCATTTTTCAGTTCACAGTTCCTTGGAATTTAAGATCGATTACAGTTTCCAAAACTTTTTTTTGCTGTAATACAATAATGGAGGTTGAAACATTAAAATACCACTCCTCAACCACAAAACTACATCTTTTCCTACATCCTCAAATATAGCTCCAAATGAAGAATAAATAAAAAGTTAGAATCTGTTTTAAAGGCCTCTATACAGATTATTTTACAATTTCACGGTTTTTGTATACACAGCTTTCGGGTAGAGCACTGTGTACGGCCGTTAAACAGGGATTTTGCCACGATCAGTGAATAAAAACTCTTTCAGAGGCCCGGTCGAAAGGTTTTTCCGGCTTTAACCCCCGTACCTATAAAAAAGAGCTTTGACAAATGGTTCATGGAGGATTTCACAATGGTAGATGTACTTAAGAAGTCAGGCGTCCGTGACGCAGCTGATGGAGTCAACGTAGGCTCCGATTTCTATGACGCTCTAGATGACGAGGTAAAGGACCTTGTAGAAAGAGCAGTAGAAAGAGCTCAGGAAAACGGACGAAAGACTGTAAAGGCAAGAGACGTATAATCTCATTCCTTTAAACAGTCAAAAATACGTTCTTATCTTTTCTTTCTTTTCCTTTTACACAACTGATTCAAGAAACTTTCTAACATCCTCTACATCAGATTCACCTACTTCCAGACCTTCCAGAGTCACACGTATTACTGGCTCAGAACCACTAGGCCTCAGCAATACAGTAAATTCCCCAAAATCAAGCTTCAATGCATTAAACTTCTCCTCCTTCAAGAGGCCTCTATCTTTGGCTTCCTCACGTATCTCCAGCATCAGCTCGTTCTTCTCCTCTGTTTCAAAATCAAACTTCTCTCTTTCAAAATCAGCTAGATCCTCAACAAGATTCGACAGACTTCCCTTTTCACTGATTATACCTGCCATTACAAGTGCGAAAAGGCTGCCTGAGTCATAAGGTACGAACTCTGAATCCATAAGATGGCCGTTCGGCTGTCCACCGAACACAACATTCTTCTCAAGAGACTTCAATGCTGTAAAAACTGCTCCAACCGGTGCATAAACAATCTCTCCGCCTTCATTCTTCACAGCTTCTTCAACAACCCTTCCAGTATTAACAGAGCAGATAACTTTCTCATTTCTTTCAAGATACTTCCCAGAGATCACTGCAAAGGCCTCATCACCACTGACGAATCTTCCATTCTCATCCACGAACATTACTCTATCAGCATCGCCATCAAAGATCACACCAAGATCGGCATCCTCCTCTACTACCCTGTCCTGAAGCATAGATGCTGAGGCCTCTGAAGGTGTCGGAGAATGAGCTGAGAAATCCGAGTCAAAATCTTTATTGATATTAACGACTTCAGCACCCAACTCCGTAAAAACATCAGGAGCAGCAAGACCTCCAACACTACAGGAACTATCAACAACAACCTTCAAGCCCTCAAGCCCTCCATCAAACATTTCATAGTATCTCTTCCTGAGGCCTTCACGATACTCTTCAACAGCGTCCTTTTTCTCCTCAAGTTCTCCGTAGCTCTCCTCTGAGGCCTCTTCTCTCATGTATATCCTCTTGATTTGAGCCATCTCATCGTTGCTGAGAATCCGTCCTTCCGGATTAATAGGCTTGAATCCTCCGTACTCTGGAGGCATATGAGACGCAGTGATCTGTACAGCTCCATCAAAATCGTCCTGTGCAAGATATGCCGTCATATCTGTAGTTGAGAGGCCTGTAGTTGTCACGTTGCATCCCTGGCTGAGAAGGCCGGATATCATGGCGTTGTAGAATGCAGGTGAGCTTTTACGGATGTCTCTGCCTACAAGTATATCTCCTGACTCCCAGTAATAGCCGAGGGCCTTTCCAAGATGGAAGACAAGTTCTGAATCTATTTGTTCCGGAGCTTCTCCTCTTATGTCATATTTCTGGAATACTTCGGGTCTTTCTCTCAAGATTTAATCACTTCTCAACTGTTTCACGAGTTTTCTGTGTGCTTTGATGTAGTCTTCTGGTAAATAATCTTTTCTTCGGTTCATCATTCTCTCAACGTGTTCAACTGCTTTATCAACGATATAGTCGTTATCTGTATCCATGTGCTGCCATGTGAAAGGTTCAACGTTTCCTGTTACTTTTCCGGACGCTCGAGCTACAGGCCCGATCATTTTTCCGGTGTAAATCCCTGTCTGGATATCCATCTTTGTGTGATCGCCGATAGTGGCACCTACTTTTAATCCAGCATCTATAGTTCCATCTACAGGATGTTCGACTTTTACAGTTCCGTAAGTGTTTTTCAGGTCGGAGTTGGTGGTTCCTGCCCCAAAGTTCACCCAGCTTCCCACAACTGCATGGCCAAGGAAGCCGCAGTGATACTTGTTAGTGAAACTGTTGATTACGACGTCTTCTAACTCTCCTCCAGCACGGCAGACATCACCTATGTAAGTATTCTCATGTATAACGGCGTTCTGCCCGGCTCCTATCTTTGTATTGCTTCCAATGTATGCAGGACCGTCAATACGCGAATTAGGCCACACCTTGGTCCCTGAACCGATGTAAACAGGCCCACCCGACGTATCAAGGGTAACATTGGCAGATACCTCTGCACCATCGCCTATAAACAGGCCTCCGTCACCTATCACTTCAGCTTCGTCACTGATCTCTCCTTTGATCTCTTCCCCAGGGAAAGAGGCCTCTATAAGCTCGCCGTTGTGCCCCACTATATCCCACGGGTACTCCAGAACAATAGGCGCCTCATCCAGTTCAACACGTTCAAAATCCTCTACAACTTCATCTACATCTTCATGAGCTCTCCACTTCTTCGTTACTCCGGCCACAAATACTCCTTCGTAATAAAGTGCTTCTCCTTCTTCAAGGCCTCCAACTTTTTCCCTGATTTCTTCGTTAGGAATTACTGTGGAGTTGTAGAGCAAGTATTCGCCTTCAGGCCTTTCATTTACTTCTCTATCGATCTCATACAGTTCAGAGTTCTTCCTCGTCACCTCTTCCAAGTACTTCGGTACAAGAACAGTAGTTTTCTCTAATTCAAGGCCTTCCTGTATGTGTTCATGCAGTGTCTGGCCTCCGGCCTCTATATCTGTGCTGCTACGCGTATACGTGAGCGGCTTCAGTGAGTTGTGTCCTAGATCTGCGATAACGGTTCTCATCTAGTATTTCACTTCAGAATTCTTCCTGCCTTCGCTTTTTCTCTATGAAGAATTCTTCTGCTTCCTGAAGGGCCTCGCGCAGCTTTTCAACTGTTTCCTGGTTCTCGATGGTCAGTCTGCCGAGGTCGTTGTCGTTTACGTCTATCACTATTTTTCCGTTTTCTTTTTTCGTCGTGTACTTCAGTATCTCTTCTGGGCCGGTTCTGAACTCGTGAAGTTTATCCGTCATAGAAACAGAGTTCGCCTTTCAGAGTTAAATTATCTTCTACTCCGAGGCCTTCAGCTTCAGGGCCTCCTCAATAAACAGGTCGAGGCCTTCCTTTGATCTGTCAAGCACCAGGCCCGGCACATCCACTCTTTCGATCTCCTCCTTTCTGTCGTCCACGAGGAAATCAATCTCTACAACGTCTTTATCTTCATCTTCTACGATGAAGTAGCCGTCCACGTGCTCAAGTACTCCTGAGTTAACTATCTTCTTCTCCTGGAAGTAAGGATCGCCGCGTGAAACAATCACTAGCCTGAAATCATCTCTTAACTCCTCCAGACGCTCCACATCACTGTATACAAACTCATCAGAATGATTTAAGGCCTCAAATATTTTCTCAGGATCTACATCCAGTTTTTCTGCATGTTTCTCTGGGTCATAGTTTCCCTCCTGGGGATAAGTCTCCAGGAAGCTAGGTATCTCCTTGTCAAGAAACTCCTTGAATTCGTCAGTCCTGAAAAGCACTCTATCAAAATCTATTCCAAGGATCACTTCTTTCCACCAACAATCTCTATATCATCATTTTTACATTCCTCATCCACGACAGCATCCTTCCGCACTACAGCATTCTCTACTTCAGCAGATACTTCACTGCCGGAAAGAACCACTGAATTATTAACGTCATCTTTAACGTGAGAGGCCTCAAGCAAAGCTGAATCAGTTATCTCGACGTCTCCTTCAACTTTTACGTTGCTGCCTATGAATACGTCGCCGGAAAGTTCTGCATCACTGCCTACCTCTGCATCTTCACTTATCTCCACTCCTTCTGTCAGTTCCAGAGAGGCCTCTACAAGCTGGAAAGGATAGCTGCACGGCAGCCATCTATCAGCCTCAACAAAGTCGACTTCATGGTTCTCGATGTAACTGTTCACTGCGTCTGTTATCTCGTACTCTCCTCTCTCCGACATCTCCACGTCACTTAGAAGATCGAAGAAATCCTCCTGCACGACGTAGAAACCGATGTTCACGAGATTAGAGGGGGGATTATCCGGCTTCTCCACGAGGCCTCCTATCTTTCCATCTTCCACTTGGAAGACTCCGAACTTCTCGGGATCCTCCGCTCTTGAAGCAAGTACAGCAGAATCCTTATTCAAGGCCTCCACTGCTTTCTCTCCGTAGATATCGTCGCCGTTCATGACGACTGTCTTCCCGTCAATATACTTCTTTGCCTGTAAAGCTGCGTCAGCTGTTCCCAAGGCCTCTTCCTGTTCCACAATAGTTATATCATCTCTGTTTGAGAACTCTTCCTCCAGTTGTTCTATCATGAAGCCTCCTACGACTATTATTTCATCAACGTGATCCTCTACAAGTTCGATGTTATGAGTCATGATAGGCCTATCCTTCACAGGTAGAAGAGGTTTAGGAGTGTTCTCTGTAAGCGGCATCATTCGGCTGCCTTTCCCTGCTGCAAGGATCACTGCTTTCATA
>JALDAN010000039.1 GCA_022729355.1 Candidatus Nanohalarchaeota archaeon
CGGGAACCTGCTAACTGCTATAGAGGTAAAGAATGCCTTCCATCAAAAAGATACTTTGACGCCCTGGAAGAACTGGGAGGGAGAGAAGCCGAAGAAGGCCTCCACGCTTCACAAAGCGGATAGAGGCGGCTTCATATTCACTCCAGAGCCGGAGATCCACAGAAATGTGTACGAAGTGGACTTCGCATCCATGTATCCCAACATAATGATCACAAGAAATATCTCACCGGAAACAGTTGACTGCAACTGCTGCAGCAACTCCAAAGTACCGGAACTCGACTACACCATCTGCCAGAAGCAGAAAGGCTTCATTCCAGAAGTACTGAGGCCTCTAGTCGATTCACGGGAGGCCTACAAAGAAGAGCTGCGGAAGGGAGTTGAAGGTGAGAGAAAGGAGTACGTGCAGGGCGCCTCCGATGCGATAAAATGGCTTCTGGTGACGTGCTTCGGCTACATGGGGCATGCACACGCAAGCTACGGAGCGATCGAATGCCACCAGGCCATCAACGCATACGCACGGAAGATAATGAAGGACTCCAAAGAAGTATTCGAGGAACACGGATGGAAAGTGGAGCACGGTATCATCGACAGCATCTGGGTCTCCAGACAGAACGAAGAGGCCTCCAGTATACAGGAAGTATGCAGAGAAGTATCGGAAAAAGTAGGGATACGTCTGGAGGAAGAGTACAGGTTTGACTGGGTGGCTTTCGTCCCGAGAGCCTCCTCAGACGCAGACATCTCCACACTGAATCGCTACTTCGGGAAAAAGAAAAACGGCGGATTCAAAAAAGCCGGGATAGAGACAGAACAAAGCTCCACATGCAGATACGTCAAAGAAGCACAGAAAGAAATGATACAGGCCTTCGACAAAGGCCTCAACGAAGAAGACGTTTACACAGTACTGAAAGAAAAAATCAGGAGACTGGAAGACGGAGAAGTCGATCCCGAAAAGCTTGTAATCACTAAAAGAACGACTAAAAGACTGGAAGACTACAGCGTCCGCAACAGAACAGTATCAGCACTGAAAAAAGCAGAGAAACACGGCATCCAATACAGGCCCGGACAAAGCATCAACTACACAGTAGTAGACGACTCCAGAAAAGACTCCGGAAGAGTAAAGCTCGAATTCGAAGACACAGACAGATACGACGCCGAATTCTATACGGATTTACTAGTGAGAGCTGCAGAAAGTATCGTGTCTCCCAAAGGCCTCGAAAGGGAAGAAATTAAATCAGAGATTGAAACACAGAAAGTTCTCAGTCTAGAATCTTCTGAATGGGGATACTGATGTATCGTAATCCTGTTCAAGTAGATTTCTGACAGTGCCTTCATAATCAAGTGCATGATCTATACCTGCAACAAGCAGGATTCTTTCATCTTCCTCGATCTGTTCATCTATCTGTCTGTACCATTCTCTGTCACGTCTGTCCTGGACCTCTGTCCTGTTCTCTCCGAATACCCGGACGTAGTCGTTGAAGCCTATATTGTGTTCTTCGAGGCCTTCGATAAATTCGTCACTGTAATCCATATCTGTAAAGTGCCATGTGTCTGTAGGCCTGTCAAGCTGTTCTGCTGAATCAGCCATGAGAGTTATGAATCCTTCATTGCTGAGTGCTGCGTAATCTGAGAAACCATGGTCCTCACTGTAATCCATGTCACGTAGATCTCTGAAGAAGTCGATGTAGTCTCTTCGTGACACATTGGACTTGATAAGTGATTCCTCTATGCCGTCAAATGGATAGATGTCACATATCTCGTGCTGATCTCTTGAGGCCTTCATAAGATCATTCAGAAGTTCTTCGGAAAGGCCTTCATCCAGGTATACTACTTCGGTTTCTGCTTCATCCATTAGTTCTGGCTCAGGGCCTCTGTTGACTGCTTCGACTCCGCTGCCGAACGCTTCCATTTCTCGAAGTGATCTGAGGCCTTCCTTTGAGAATCCTTCCGTAAATATCCTGTCGAATCTGTCTACTTTGACGCGTTCTTCTATGGAGAGATCGTTTTCTCTGAAGTCCTGGTGGTGTGTTCCTATTATCGTTATCAAATCTGTATCACTCTGTCTCTATTTCCTGTTGCCTGTTTTATTCTAGTTCTCTTTCAAGTTCTTCTTCGATTTCTTCTATTCCTTTAGGCCTTATTTCAAGCATCTGTTGTTCTGCTGTTTCAGCTGTGTTCTGTACGACTTCGCCGTAGTACTCCGTGTTTTCAGGGAAGTCTCCGAGTACGTCAGGATTCATGTTCCAGTGTCCTTCTACTACTGTTTCGAAAAGTTCTGCGTAGTCGGGAGTGTACGGTGTGTGGCCTACTTCATCTACTTTTGCTGCTGCCAGGCCTGCTCCTATTGTTGCTGCTCCGATTTCTTCGTATTCGAAGTCTCCTTTAATCATTTTAGGCCTCTCCCTATTCCTTCTATCGTCGCCAAAAAGCATGTCGCCGAATACTTTCTTGAGTTGTCTTTCAGAGGTCTGATCCATGCTTAGTGAGCTGGATCGCATGCTCAGTGCTCCCTGTTCATCGAAGTTGACGTATTCCGAGGCCTCGTTGGCTACTCTGATGGCTCTTTCGGGCGAGTAATCTACTTCTGTATCCACGGTATCGTATAAATCTGTCTTGGCTCCATCGGAGATTTCTGCTCGTCCAGAGAATAATCCATCTAGCCAACCCATATTATTGTTGTTATCATAAAGTTATAAAAAATTATCTGTGTGTTGGAGCTGAATTATGCGTCAGATTTTTTAATGACTAGATGCCTAGTGAGAAGTGATGGATCAGGATCTTCAACTGCTTTACGGTATAAGAGAGGAGTTCAGCGAGGTAACTTACAAAAGGAGAAGTAATCAAGGTCTTGGCCATGTTTACACGTTCAGGAACGGAGTGAGTGAAGGAATTCCTTCCGGACGCGACGGCTCTATCAATGTAGAAGGCCTTGATGAAAACGTCAAGTATACTTTGGATAAGGTACGAGGCAATCCTCTTCTGCGTTTGAGCCACAGTTTTGACGAGATAGATGAAACACTTAGCGGGAAAGATCCTGTCACGTTCTAGTGATTGAAAAAAGGCTTTAGAACATTATTTGAAAGCCCATCTACTTGCGTCCAGTTTTTCTAGTCCTTCAGTGAATTCTCTAAGATATTCCTGGGCGAATCTTTCCTCCATGGAGGCCTCCTCGAGCATTAAAGTATTCATATCAAGTTCTTCGTCTACTTTTCCTCTGTTCTGAATATCTGCTCCCTCATTCGCTCTGTTGTATAGAGCCTCTACTTCCTTATCATCCATTTCATGCTGTAACATATACTCTCCATCTGTAGCTGTAAAAACGTATCTTTCAGCGTTAATCCCGCCCAAATGTTCGGGCATAGATGTCATGTTACGGAACAGTCTGTGAAAAGCCGGGAAGAGATCAGCTTCCACCTCAATCCTGTTCTCATCATATTGCTCCAGGCCTCTATACTCATTATGTAGTTGTGCAACGCCGATGAAATATATTTGATCTTCGTGTGTACTGGTGCCGACTTCAAATTCTTCAACTATCTGATCTATATCTGATGCTGCTCCTGCCACATCTTCGGCTACTGCAGAATACAGGCCTCCGGCAGGAGGATTATTTAGGACACTTTCTATTGGATTCATCTGGACTTAACTACCTCGTAGATACGTGTGGAGAAAAACGTTTTTACTTTTCCATAGAGAAAGCTTGAATTTTTATCCGAGCTAATTCAAGACTGTGGAATCATCTTTTTCATTCTTTTCTGATAATCCTGTATTTGTGAGTTCAGATGATCATAGTGATTTGAGGCCTGAGGAGTTGCTTAGAGGCTTGAATCCGAATACTCGGGATATACATGCTTCTGAGGATGTGGCAGAGTTTCTTAGAGAATGGAGTGATTCCAGAGAATTCGTGGAAGATCTTGAATATGTCGTGCGAGGCTTCAGCACATCAGATGTTGGGCCTGAAGAAGTATTTGAACATCTGGTTGAGAGCGATAATCTTTATACCGTAGAACAGATGATTGATGCAGCGGATGAGTTGGGAGAAGGAGAATGGAGTAGGCCTCCTAAAGTCAAGAATACAGGTACAATGCCCGAGACATTTCTGAGCGATAAAATTTCAGTGCCAAGAGAGTTTGAATTCAATCCTAGGCCTCAAGGACACACAGATTCCTCACGTTTCAGAGATGAAGGTAAAGAGGTATGGCTTGAACAACACAGTGATGGCTGGTATCAGTCAGAGATAAAGGCGTTAAATCAAGATGAGGTACTTGAGTTTTTCCAGGCCTTGGAGGAACAGAAATCTTCAAGATTTCTTCATGAAGTAATCTACGGAGACTGTCCATACTTTTTAGACTCAGTTGATATCCAGTACTTTTTCCGGTTCCAAGAGGATATAGATGAATTTGATCAGGAAGTTTACCGTATAGAAAGCGATTTTGATGACTTCATGTTAGATATTTCCAAGATTCCGGAAAGCAGCGAGTACCGAGCCATGATTTTTTGTAAAGACGGCCACGAATACCCTTTGAAGGCCTTCGAAGAAGTTACAAGTGAAAGACTAGTTCAGGGCATGAAAAGTCGGTTAAGACTTCAAGAGAAAGTTTACAGTAGATAAACCTGATTTCCGTGAACAACGAAAAGATAAACTCAGCTGAGACAGAAGGCTTTGAAGACGATGAATCAGTAGAGAAAATGCTTGACTCCGTAAAACAGGATGAAACAGAGTCAAAGGCCTCAATACTTAACGCAAGAAATATTTACAGAACATCCTGGCTGGGAAAAATACAGGAAACTAAAGACAAGATAGAAGGATCCCTACCCAGAAGCGACAAAATAGTTATACATGTACACGGATGGAGGAACAGCAGAGAAAGAGGAACAACGAATGCTGAAGATGTTAGGAAGGCATACAGCCAGACAGATTACTGTGTTTCCGGCCTGATATGGTCATCAGATGATACATGGTGGAATGCCAAGGAAGTTGCTGATAGAACAGGACGCAAGCTCGCAGAGTTTCTTGTAGAACAGTATGAAGAGAATCCGGAGGCCTCTATCAGACTTCAAGGTCATTCGCTTGGATGTAGAGTGATTTCCGAAACAGTTCACAGTCTTCACTCTATGGGAGAGGCCTCGGTGGTTGATGAAGTAGTGCTTCTTGGAGGAGCAGTGGACTGCAGAAAGGTACAGATTGAAGGACGTTACGGGAAGGCTTTTGAAGAATCTGTGGATAGTGTCTGGAGTTTCTTTTTCAAAAAGGATATTGTATTGAGATGGATTGGCTTCTATGAGAGATCACATATGATCGGCAGGAGGAAAAGCAGAGGAGAATTAGCTAGTAACTTTACTGAGATCGAGTTTGATGCAGAGCATCACAGAGGGTATTACAGAATTAATAAGATGCAGGAAATCCTTTCCATCATCGACAAAGCAAACTAACTATTTTTGTCAGCATGCAGTAATAAAAATATGAGATATGTTTCTATTTGAAGGAGGCCTGACTTTCTGTATGGACGACAGAGTTTTCGAAAACACAGGTGATGGATACAACGTCGATATTATGGATTACTCCGGTTTAGAGGATTTGGAGAGTCTTGATCTTGATAATGTATATGGAGTGAACGCTCAAGAAACAGAAGTAGGTTTCAGAGAGGACGGTACCCGTATATACGTGAAGGATGTTGATTCGTTCGATGAAGATATAGCTCAGTCGCACATAGCTGCTTCTATCGTCGGAGACCATATGCACGTTTTAACGCCAGATATTGCCTACGATCACAGATACGGAAAAATTCTGATGGAGGAGATGCCCGGAGAAATACTTGAACCCGGCAGAAATCAGTACGCAGAATCAGATTTCGGTACACTTTACCAGGCCGTAGCACAGAAGCTGCTGATTGGCGATATCGATTTCTCAGGAAACATACTTATAACAGAAGAGGGGACAGCTTCACCGATAGATTACGATTCTGTTGGAAGAGATCTGATTACCTCGAAGACTACTTTGAAAACAACTAACATTTACGATTACTTGGATGCTGATATTCTTCACAGAGAGGCCTCTAATCTAGCTCGAAGGATAGATGAAGAAGCTCTGGAAGAAGATCTGAGAACCGAGAAATGGCTTAAACAGAGCTGGTGCGATGGAGAAGAACAGTACGATCCAGTAGTATGGCATGGCCTTCTTGAAGGAAGTATCGAAAACATAATTAACACTATTCGAGTATTCCAGAACTAGTTTTCAGGCCTCAAAAGATTCAATATACGAAACAGTATCTTCAAGTACATCTCTATCAAGGCCTTTATCTCTCCATAGTGGCGGAGCTACTGTTATCTCCCTATCCTGTTCACTGTAGAATATTCTGGCTGCCCTTGTCTCTCCATCTGATATATCATATATAG
>JALDAN010000006.1 GCA_022729355.1 Candidatus Nanohalarchaeota archaeon
ACTACGCCGTCCTGTATTCTCTTGCATCCTGTGATCACGAATTCTTCTGTATGATTTGTCTCTGTCAGGTGTGTTCCTCCACAGGCCTCTATGTCTACGTCTTCAATATCTATCAGTCTGATTGTATTTCCTGGAGGTGCTCCTCCCTGATAGATTCTGAATCCATATTTCTGCTCTGCCTTCGATTTCTCCATCTGCATAACATTGATCTCTGAATCTCTCTGTATAATCTCTCTGACAGAGGCCTCTATCTCATCCAGTTCTTCCTGCGAAGGCTTCTCGTAATGCGTAACATCGAGTCTTGCTTTATCTGTTTTCTTGCTGGCTCCAGCCTGATAGATATGTTCACCGAGTTCTTCACGTGCTGCAGCGTTCACCATGTGTGTCGCAGAGTGGTGCTGGGTTAACTGCTTACGTCTCTCACCGTCCACCTTCCCTGTCACGGAGTCACCTTCCTCCAGTCCATGTTCCGGGACGTGATGGAGTACTGTATCGCCCTGTTTCTGTACGTCAACTACTTTGAGGCCTTCGATTTCCCCTGTATCATTCTTCTGTCCTCCGCCTTCAGGATAGAAAAGAGTCCTGTCAAGCACTATCCAGTCTTCAACAACTCCTTCTACAGAGGCCTCGAATTCAAGGCCATACTCCTCCCTGTAAGGTTCCCGTCTCTCATAGTAAAGTTTCTCCGTCTCTGATATGTCTTTCAGGTCGAATTTCTCTTCTGCCTGCGTTACTGCCTCTTCTTCGCTTCCCAGCAAGGTGTAGAAATCTTCTGGAACTTTGAATCCGTGCTCTTCCATCATCTCCGGGGATACTCCGTGGCTTTCGTACAGTTCAATCATCTTTTCAACTGAAGGCCTCTCATCGATTCCCTGAAGCTTCTCTTCTGCTTTCTCTCTTGCCTTATCGTATTTTTCTTTCTCTACTTCCAGGATCTCCTGTATGGAGTCGATTGATTCAAGGAGTTCCGGGAACATCGGTTCAAGTTCTTTTGCGTTCCACTGTGCTACTTCTGTCATCTCCAGATCCCAGTCATACTTTTCGATGAAGTCCTGTGCACGTCTGTAGATCATTCTCAGATTATGGCCTCCGCCGGTGTTACTCGGTATCTTTCCATCAGCCAAGGCGAAGTTGAGTGCTCTTGCGTGTTCTGCGATGCTGTAAAGTGCAGCAGCCGGCTTGATCTCTTTCTTCAGTTCTTCAGGCCTTATCCCGATTTTTTCAGCTACTTCGCTCCATTTCTCATCGATATCTTCTACTTCGTCGATGTTCAGTTCGGAGCTGTGAGGCAGGAATTTCTCCCAGACTTCTTGATCGATTTCAAGGCCTGTCTGTTTCTTCATCTTCTTGATTGTTTTTGGCATGACGGATTCGTAGCTTGTTTCTGTGCCTCTGGAGATCCATGTGATTCTTTCGTGTCCCATACCCATGTCCAGTACCTGTAAATCAAGTTCCTCGTATCCGTCAGGTGTCTGCTCGTAGAACATGTACACCTGATTGAACAGTTCTAGGCCGTCCACGAAGAACTCCATGCATGGACCCAGGTTTCCTCCTCCGCCCCATGAGTCTTCATGAAGTATGAGTTTCTCTTCGGGAATTCCCAAGGCCTCTGATGCAAATTCGAACATATCTCTAAAGTATCGATCCTGATCGTATTTCTCAGGTGGCTGGAAGCAGGTCTGCCCGATCATCGTGAAGTTAGTGTAGTGTCTTCCTGTGATGCCTACGTTATCCACGTCGTTGAAACGCAGTGAAGGCTGCGGGATTACAAGTTCATCCGCAGGTGGCTCTGCTTCCCCGGATACAACGTACGGCTGGAAGCAGTAAATACTTGCTCCTGTAAACTCCACGTCCTCTCTCCAGCGTGCAACTACAGGATAACGATCAATCGAGGCGTATCCTCGTTCCTCCATGAAATCTCTGAAGAGCTCCCAGGACTCTGTATGCGTCAATTCCTTTTCTGTAGGAGAGTTATTTATGAATGTGTATCCGTCTCCACACTCTGGCTCTCCACATATCTCTCTTCCACAGTCTTTGCTCCAGAAATACATTCCACATTTCTTACAATGGCCTCTGCTGAATCCTTTCTCCCTGAGAACATCTGTTGCGAAAAACTTCTCAGGATTTTCACTTGCTTCCTCCTTGATCTCTTTCTTCAGCTCATCGAGGCCTTTCATACAAATGCCTGAGTAGAGAAATTTTTTATCCTTAAGATTCAACTCTCTACGTACTCTCTAAGACCTTCTAAATTAATGCTAGAGGGATCAACACCTTCGGGCGCATGCCTCTCAAGACTCCTTGCTATATCTACAGGATTATACTCTGAATCCAGTTCTGAATCTGAAAGTTCGCCTGCATACTTTTCTGAAATTTTTCCTATTAGAAGATCATCAATTGTTCCTTCCTTTTCAGCGTATTGTGTTACTTGTTGGAGGCCTTCTGCGTATATGTGGTCTTTTACGAAGCCTCCTGCTCTGTGTGCTCTGGTGGATATGCTCCAGGCTTGATCATGATTCAGGCCTTTTTCCCTCATTAGTGTATATGTTTCTCCGAAGTCATCTCCTTGAAGAAGTGATTCTGCTGCTAGCGCTCTAGCAGCGTACTTTCTCTTCAGATTGTTATCAGATAGGCCTGTTGCTTCTTCCATGAATAAGGCAAGGCCTTCTCCTGTTGGATGATATTCTGCTGCTCCAGAGCCTAGTATCTCGAATTCATGAAGGTATCCGTTTGCGCTTCTGAGTGCGTGTGTTCCTATTTCATGGATTACAAGCCTCAATATTTCGTTTTCTCCATACTTTCTGTTTTCTGGTACTCTTATTTCTCTTGAGGCGCCATTCACTGATACTACTCCTTTCTGTGTGTAATTCACTTTCCAATCGCTCATTCCTACTTCTTCGAGAGCTCCTTCAACGCTTCTACGCATATCTTCAGCAGAGAATTCTTTCTTTTCATCTGTTTCTGAGTCCAAGCTCTCTAAAGTGTCTTCTGCCCAGTTTAGTGCTTCTTCAGAGGGAGATCCATAGATTATTTGGGAGGCCTGTTGAACAGTTTCTCTATCTCCAACGTTTTCTACTATATCTATTAATGCCTCTAGTTCATCCAATGTGGAAAGATAAACGTTTTTTACGGTTTCAGATGCTTCAGCTCTTGAAACTACTTCACGCGCTTCTTCAAGACTTGCTATTTGACTACTGTAATCGGCTCCATCGGCATAGGCGAAATCAGGCTCCGGTAGATCAATGTTCCGCAAGTCTTCGGCTCTAATTTCATCGAGTGATACTTCCTGTGTAGCTTCTATAACTTCATCGTCTTCTACAGGAACCAGCTGCTCCCTTATCTCTTGTTCAAACCTTCTACGCTCTATATCTTCATTTTGAGGAGATACAAACTGGTATATCGACACATCTGAACGGATGGTCTGTGCCAGTTCATCAACCCAATCCAAATTTTTACCACTCATAAGTTATAACTTTATCTCGAGATTTAAATAATTTTTTGTCGAACCAACTCTAGAAATAAAGAAAAAAGAAGTGTGTAGGCCTTTTAGGCCTCTGGTAGTTCTTCTGTCAAGTAGTTCAGCAGGCTGAGTGTTGCTGCTGTGAGCACCGGACTTACTAGCAGTACTCCAATTGCTGCGATGAAGTCTGGTCCAAGTGTTCCGAATGCTGCGAATACTGCGTAAAGGCCTAGGTATGCAATTGCGATACCTAATAGTGCTATGAAAATGCTTGATCTGTGGCCTTTGGTTCTCTGTACGCTTTCATCCAGCGCCTGGAACAATCTTCTGTCGTCGATAGCTACAAGTGGTTGCGCGATAAGAAGCACTACTGTTACGTAGAAGAATGCTCCAAGACCCATTATGCCTGCTAGTGCTGTGAGGGCGAGGACAGGTGCGCTTGCTCCTGCGACTGCGTCTGGTGATCCTCCTAGTACACCTATAAGTGCTAGTGCTGGAAGTGCAAAGAGTATTCCAAGCACTGTAGCAAATAGCGTTGAAGTAATGTTGGCACCTAGAATACGTCCGTAAGGCCAGATAAGATTGCTTGTGAAGAATTCTGAACTGATTTCTTCTTCTCTAAATGATCTAAGCCCTCCGATCGTGGCTATTATTCCTACAAGTGCTGCTAGAATACTAGCTACTACTCCAACACCTACCATCGTGGCTGTACCTGTTTCCATAATCAGACCTCCTCCAATGTTCAATGCTTGAACAATGAAGAACAGGCCTGCAACTTTTTGGCCTACAGGTGTTTTCAAACTACCAAATGCGTGCTTCAAAAGGCTAAGTGCATTTAATGCCATGTATAATTACTGTCACGTAAACTCTTTATAATTTTGCATATAGGTGTCCGTAAATTGTGTGATTAAGGGTCTCTAAAAGGCTTAGTGAGCGATAGAAAAAGAAAATAAGGATAAGTATGAGAGGAATTTCCTCTCAATGATGTGAAGGCCTTTAGAACATGTTTCCTAGGCCTGCGGCAGCTTCTTCTTCGCTTGCATCATCGTCTTCATCTTCTTCCTCTTCCTCTTCTTCTGCTTCTTCTTCGGCATCGTCTGCTGAAGCTGCTGGAGCTGCTGCTCCGCCTGCTACGGCTGTTTCCATTGCTTCCTGGATGTCGACGTCTTCAAGTGCTGCGACTAGTGCGGCAATTTCTGAGTCCTCTACATCGAGGCCTGCTGCGTCGACTATATCCTGTAAGTTTTCTTCATTGATTTCCTTATCTGCTTCGCTTAGTGTAAGTGCTGCGTAGATTAGTTCCATAAAGTTGTTTTCACCAATAAAACAAATTATCTAAGACAACCCTTAAAAAACTCTACTGCATAGATTATTACAAATGATTTCTGTTTCTTTCTCTGAGCTACCGTCAGAATTCAGAGTAAAATTATCAGATGAGGGAAAAGAAGAGTTGTGGCATAGAGTGGATGAGTTCGGCGGGGTAAAGTCTCTATCAGAGGCCTTTCCTTATTCTCAGTCCAAGATGTACAATTGGAGGAACAAAGATCTTGCACTTCCTGTATCTTTTGTGAGACAGGTGATGGGAGAAAACAACTCGGAGAATGTGGAAAAATTGAAAGGACCTGGAAGCAGTGGAGAGATCCGAAATCCTGTAATCCCATTTAAAATATCAGATGAGTTACTGACTCGTGTAGAGGCCTCTGTCAAAATTAATGCGGAGGGAATACCGTTCTATATCACATCGGAGAAGTCATTGACGCAAAGATTCACAGAACTTTTATTAGGCCTAGGAGATGTCGATCACAAGATTTATGAAAGAGAGTCGCGCTACGAAGTACGGTATCCAAAGTTTCTCCATCAGCTGTTGACAGGCCTGAAATTCGATAGAGATATAACAGCTCTAGTGGACGAGAAAGGAGAATTCAGAAATGGAGAGATATTTATCGAAAGTCAAGAGATCAATCCTGATGAAGTTGGCGAGCTCTACTCGCGTGAGAAAAGCTTTGAACTAGCTCTTCTTAGATGTGACTCTGATAAGATAGCAGAGTTAATGGCGGAAGAATCTGAAAAAGTGAAAGGCCTAGTACAGAACTGAAAAATAAGATATGAAAAAGATGATTTGGAGAAGAGTTTAGAGACCCTTTCAGGCCTCGAAACGCTCTTTTTACTCTTCCTCCTTTTCTTCGTTATCTTCTGAATCCTCTGAAGAATCTTCCTCATCTTCGGATTCGTCGCCTTCGTTTAGCTCTTCTTTCGCTGTTTCTAGATCGACTTCTGCGTCAACTGATTCTGCAGCTGATGCTGCATAGCTGACTGCTTCTTCGATTGTTTCTTCTTCTGGGAGGCCTTCGCTGATTGCCAGGTTTCTGGCTTTCCGTACTGCCTCCTGAATGATTGCTGGCGCAGTTGTTTCGTTGACAACTCCTGCGTTGACTGCAAGGTTGAATCCTGCTGTTGCTGCGGATTCAATATCTTCTCTGTACTCCTCTGTGTCGATGTCAAGCTCTTCTGAAGTGAAGACTTCGCCTTCACTGTATGCAATGATCAAATCAAGTCCGATCTGCAATGGTTCAATCTCAAGCTGGTTCAGGATTTCTGCATCATCTGCAGTAATTTCCTCTCCTGCTTCAACTATGACTGAGGCTTCCTGTACATGGATGGATCCATCCTGCACCTGCACCTGTGCTCCTGCTCCCTGAAGTTTTCCAAGCATAGGGCCAGGCCCTATTCCTGTATCCCCTTCAGGTATTTCAATATCGTTCGGTGCTATTTCTCCTCCGTCAGCTGCTGCACTGGTCTGATTAGCCTGGATAAGTGAGTACAGCTGGAAAGGGTCTTTAGTTGAGAAGATGAAAGCCGGCTGCATTGCTTCATCAGTATCCAGCTCTTCTATTCCTTCTTTATCTGTCTGTTCCAGTGCGATGTTCATCAAGGTCTTTCTAGACATCTTGATGTCTGCAAACTCCTCGATCTCTGACTCAATCTCTTGAAGCTGTCTTGCAGGGAGGCTGTGCATATCAAGGATGCCGATTACGTCGTAGTCTTCAAGTGCTTCCTTGAACTCCTCTACTTTTGCCTCTTTCTGTTCACGGGTGAGGCTCTTCGGCTTTGGTTGCACCATCAGTTATCCACCTCTACTGTAGGACCCATAGTGGTCTTTATCATCACGTTCTTGATGTTGTTGTCTCCTTTTGGAAGATGTTCCTCTACAAAGTTCAGTACGGAGCTTGCGTTCCTTGAGACTGCATTGATGTCGTGATTCTCCATTCCAACTTTCACCTGTAGAAGAGGCTGATCCTTTACCGTAATCCTGATAGTGTTCCTCAAGTCTTCAATTGTCTCAGTAGGATCACTTCCAGGAGGCGTCGGATCTGGCATCATATTACGAGGCCCGAAGACCTGTCCAAGATGCTGTCCAATCTTAGGCATCAGAGGAGCCTCAGCAATAAGGAAGCTGAACTCTTCCGCAAGCTGCTTAGCCTCATTAGGATTATCAAACATCTCCTCAAGCTCATCCTCGCTGACTTTTCTGTCCGCTGCTTCATCATTCAATGAGTCGCCGATAACAGCAACTTTCGTATCTTCATCAGCCTTGTTAGGAAGCTTCAAGTCCTCATTAACCCTGTTATTAGGATCTGATAGGTCAAGATCCCTGAAGTTAATGATCATATCAATGCTTTCATCGAAATTCCTATCTCCTGAGGCCTCTAATGCGTCTTCAATCGCCTGTTCAAAGTTCATTGTTTAGTCACCTCTCTAGAGGCCCTCCGCGGCCTCAATTCTGTCATCGTATTTTCCTTCGGAGACTTCTTGCTGGAAGTCGTAGGCGTCTTTTCCGTCGATCTGCACTCCCATTGACTGGGCTGTTCCTGCAATCTCTTTGATTGCACCATGCAGGTCCTTGGCTACTAAATCGGATGCCTTCATACGTGCTACCTGACATAGTTGATCGAAAGAAAGGTCTCCTACTTTCTCTCTGTTCGGCTCGGCTGCTCCTGACGCTATGCCGAGTTCTTCTTTGATGAGGCCTGCTGCAGGAGGTTTTCCTACTTCTATTTCGAAGTCTCCTGTTTCCTCATCTACTTCGACGTCTACAGGTACTTCCTGTCCCTCGAATTCTGATGTTTTTTCGTTGATTTTGCTGACCACTTCTCCTACATCTGCAGGGAGTGGTCCTAGTTCTGGTCCTAGCGGAGGCCCAGCTGAAGCTGATCCTCCTTCTACCAACATTGAAATGGTAGTCTTGTCTCCCATAGTATTTTTTACCTCATTGAAATTTAGTCTTGTTTTGCTTTTTTACGTACCATGTCGGCGTCTACAGTGGTTGGTATAGGTACTGCGGCTTCGAGTAGTTCTATTGTGACTTCTCTGTTTGTTTCGTCTACTCTTGTGATTTTTGCTTCTTCTCCTTTGAATGCGCCGCCTATGACTTCAACTTCATGTCCTACTTCAAGTTTGATATCTTCCTGTTCGTCGTCCAGGTACTTTTCAATCTTTTCTACCTTGACTTCGTCATCGATTATTCCGTTGATGTTTCTTACTTCGGATGCTAGATCTCTGATGTCTGATTCCTTGCCCTCTATGAAGATATATCCTTTCAGATCTGCTGGATGGAAAGCAGCCTTGATGTCAAGATTTTTGCTTCTAATAGCACTCTTCAATGCGTTCAGAGCTGTCTTTTCACGTCCTCTTGTTGTTCGGGCAGTAAGTATCATTCTTTATTACCTCAGATAAACATAGGAATCAGATTTGCTACAAGGTGGAATACAAACCCTATGAATCCTATAAAAATGGTTCCTGCTACAGTTACCTTTGCAGCCATCATGTACTCTTCTTTACCAGGCTTCTCGGTAATCTTCAGAACCCTTTGAGACTCCTTTATGGTATTCTTCAGATCGTCCTTCTTTGCCAAAACCGCTTTTTTAATCTTTTTAGGCTTGAAATCCACGTTTTACACCTTTACAAAAAACCCGGTTTGAACATTTTTCACATGAGAGAAAAAGCCATTAACCAGTAACTGAATTAACGGCTCCCTCCCACTAAAAGTGGTTCCAACGGGCCTTCTTAAACCACAATAAAATAGCAAAATTTATAAACTGAATGAACAACGCCCTAAAAATCCATTATTGTACATGAAATTTTTTTTAGTACGAAGCTGTTCTTGAAGGACAATCCTGATGCTGTACGCTAAGCCCTTGAAGTCGAGAATCTACACCACTCTCAAAAGTCACGGTTTCTCCTCCCTCAGGCGTCTCAAACTCTTTAACAATACTCGCCTCGTTGAAGTAATTCCAGGTAACTGTAACGTTTCCAAACGAATCTCTACCCATATTAGCCACCTCTGCTTGCCCCCCATCTGCATCTATAACTCGAAGATGCATTGAGCTGCACGTAACACTCTGCTCACTTTCCTCTGACTCCTCAGCATCTATACACCCTGACACAATTAATGTGAGAGCCAGTAGCAGGATTATGCGTCTATTCATCACTCAATTAGAAATATTGTGCTCTTCGTTTTTAAGCTCAAGGCCTGTATGAACAGTTATTCAGGCCTCAGATAAGCATAAAGAAGATGTTAACAAGGAAAATAAAAGATATGTGGATTTAGAGGCCTCTGGAGGCCTGTTTAGATAAATTCTACTCCAAGCTCTTCCTCGATTTCCTCTTCATACTCATCGCTGTGGGTCTTTTCAGGCCCGTAGATCTGTGGGCTGTCGACTCCTGTGACGATGATCATGGCCTGGAGCGAGTTATCCATGTCTTCTCGTACCTGTGCTCCCCAGATGATCTTTGCTGAGTCGGAGAGCTTGTCGCTTACTGTGTTGACTACTTCCTGTGCCTCGTTTAGTGACAGTGATGTGCCTCCTGTTACGTTGGCCAGAGCTCCTTTTCCGCCTTCGATATCTACGTCAAGAAGTGGATTGGATAAGGCCTTCTGTACTGCTTCTGTGGCTCTTGAGTCGGTGTCGCTTTGTCCCATTCCGATCATGGCGATCCCTCCCTCTCCCATGACGGCGCGGATATCTGCGAAGTCCAGGTTGACGAGGCCTGGCTTTGTTACAAGTTCTGTTACGCCTTTGACTGCGTTTACAAGTATTTCGTCTGCAATCTTGAAGGCTGTGTTGAGTGATACGTCTGGAACAATTTCCAGTAGTTTGTCGTTAGGGATTACGATCAGTGTGTCGACTACTTCCTCCATTCTTTCAAGTCCGTATTCTGCGTTTTCCTGTCGGCTTCTTCCTTCCATCTCGAAAGGCAGTGTAACGATTCCGACTGTCAGTGCATCCTGTTTCTTGGCCTGTTCTGCGATTACAGGTGCTGATCCTGTTCCTGTTCCTCCCCCGAGGCCGCATGTGATGAAGACCATGTCTGCACCGTCAATTGATTCCTTTACTTTCTGTTGAGACTCTTTTGCGGATTCCTCTCCAACTTTAGGATCGGCTCCTGCTCCAAGGCCTCCTGTAAGCTCTTTTCCGATCAATACTTTCTTATCGGCATTTGCATACAGAAGATCCTGTGCGTCGGTGTTCATAGCGATGGTCTCACATCCCTCAATTCCGACGTCAACAAGTCTGGAGATCGTGTTGTTCCCGGCGCCACCGGTTCCAACGACCTTTATATCTGCCTTCCTCTGCTCTATCAGGTCTTCCAGTTCACTGTCGATATCATGGTTTTGGTTTCCTGATCTACCAGCGTTTCGAGCCTCATTATTATTCATATACAAGCAACCCTTTCTATACAGACTGTTATCACCAACGTATATAAAAATGGTCAAAAAACAGGCCTAAAAATTCACTCAACAGTAAAAAATCATAGAAATAAAGGCATAATTCGATACTAGAAAAAACTGTAAAAATGTATTTAGAGGTCTTTTATCAAGGCCTTTTTTACTCTTTGATCTCGACTTCCTCGAAACCGGTGTAGTCAAGGATTTCCTGTCTGATCTCGTCCTTCACGTTTTCCGGTAGCTCGTGATCATGTCCTTCGATATCGTGATCGATTATCACTTTGTCTCCGTCGAACTCTATGTCTCCGTGTCCAAGCCTGTAATCGAATATCTTCTCTGCTTTCTCTTCATCTCCCTCGACTTTTTCAAGTAATTCTACCTCGTATTCAAGATCTTTCCCTGAGAGCGGATGATTGAAGTCGACACGTACGCGTCCACTGCTGTTCGACAGAACACGTCCCTGCCTGTTCCCAACCATTACACGGTCTCCAGGCCTCACGTTAACATCCTGTTTCTTGAACTCCTTCTCCGGATACGTCTCGATATTACCTGCCTCACGTTTTCCGTAGGCCTTTTCTGCAGGAATCTCGACTTCTCTTTCTTCGCCGACTTCCATGTCTTCAAGTACTTCTTCAAGGCCTTCTATTACGTAGCCCTCTCCGATAAGCACAGGGACTGGGCTGTAATCCATTTCTTCGCTGTACAGGCCTTCTTCCTTGGCTCTTTCTTCATTTGAAAGGTCGAAAATTTCTCCGTCTTGGCTGCCGACGTAGTCGATAAGCACGAGATCTCCTTGTTCCATCTTAGACACACGTAAAGTTACGCGTTTAACATTTAAGAGTGCTTTACCACGTGGACAGTATGGGATGGATGGACAGTCTTCCGAACAAACTTCAGGACTCACTTGAAAAAATACTTGATCAGACAAACAGAAACGAAGAGGCCTATATGCAGGCGGAAAACGCATCCGTTGGACAGCTATGGGTGGCGATCGCACATCTCAACGCAAAAGTCGAGAACCTGGAAAAACTGGCTCATGCACAGAGAAAGGCACTGAACAACATGGAGCAGGAAGTCAACGTCAATAAACACCTAGATGAAGATCTGGAAGAAAGCCTCAGAAGGTACTAAAAGAAAAATTGTAAGGCCTCCGGAAAGAAGGAGGCCTCTCACCGATTTTCCTTATTTATTCCAGTATGATAGCTGGCTTTCCTGGCACTGCTCTGGAGGCCTTTTCCTCGCTGCTTTCTTCTTCTGTCTCTATCGTTGTCCAGGAGTCGAACTCTTTCTCAAGGAATTTCTCATTCTCCTCAAGTAGTTCAAGCTCATCTCTCTGTGAGAATACTCTGTCCGGAAGATCTCCGGGAGAATCAAGATAATCCTTCAGATAGGATTCGATAGTTTCAGGCTCGGCATCAGTTCTCTCGATCAACTCCTGCATGGCTTCGCCGAAGTCAGGCCTGTCCTCCACAACGTCTATGAGTTCTCTGAAGAGGCCTCTTTTCTCCTCTCCCGCCACTATAATCTTGATCTCTTCGTAGTCTCCTACTATTTCTGCAACTTCTCTTATGTCGCTCATCGTCTCCTGTACAAGCTGTTCGGAGGCCTCTACTTCTTCATCTACAAGTTCTTCATCGGCTTCAGGCCATTCTGCCTGTGAAGCAAATCCTTCGCCTCCGATTTCTGTCCATAGTTCCTCACATATGTGCGGTGTGAAAGGCGACATCAGTTTGATCTGTGTTTCCACAAGTTCGTTGACTATTTCCGTATTCAGTTCTGTGGAGCGGTTTCTGTACTGGTTGATTAGAGAGTTCAGCTCGAAGAAGGCGTTCAGTCCTGCTTTTCTTGTCTGGAACTCTTCAAGGCCTTCAGTAGCTTCTCTTATGATTTTCTGAAGCTTTGAAAGCGCGTATCTATCAAGTCTGTTGAGTTCTCGTTCTTCTCCTGAATCGTATAGTTCTTTGCTTCGTGTGTAGAAGTTTCTGACTTTGTTGAAGTATTCTTCTACATCGTCCTCGTTCCAGTCGAAGTCCTGCCACGGCTCTCTTGAAGCAAAGATGAAGAAACGTGTCGTATCTGCTCCATACTCCTCTATAGCGTTGTCAGGAAGCTTAACGTGTCCCTTACTGCTTGACATCTTCTTCCCTTCCAGTGTTCCAAGCCCCCATGTAGCGATTCCTTTAGGCCAGTCAGGCTGATCAAACAGGGCAGTATGGTGGTACATCATGAACGTCAAGTGATTCTGAATCAGTGGATAAGCTGATGTACGCCAGTCAAGTGGATACCAGTAGCTGAAGCTTTCACGTGCCTCCTCAACTACTTCTTCATCAATCCCCGTCTTTTCAGCGATCTTTGAGGCCTCTCCTTCATCATTGAATACGTAATCGAAGAACTCTGGCTCCAGTTTTTCCGCTTCAACATCGCTGATGATGTTCCTGATAGTGTAGAATGCCATGTAGACTGTGGAATCGGATAGAGGCTCTACAACAAAATCGTCATCGAAAGGAAGCTTTGTACCGAGGCCGAAGTTTCTGATAGCCGGCCAGCTCTCAAGCCAGCCAATTGTATGCTCGTAGTCCTCACGTTTCTCTTCAGGAATGATATCTATGCTGTTCAGAAGCTTCTGAACCTTGTCCTTCCATCCCTTATCATCATATTCAAGGAACCAGGACTGCTGCATGGAGACAATCACCTTCCCGCCTGAACGAGATACAACTTCCTCTGAGAAATCGTAGAGTGAGCCAAAGTAACCTTTATCCTCGAAATCCCTGATAAGCACATCTTTAACAGAGTTAACGTTCTCTGAAGCGTACTCTCCACATGAACCGTTCAGCACTCCGTTATGGAACTCTTTCTCGTACACTTCATCAGTAGCCTCCTCCAAGGCCTCTTCATCCTGCTGTGACTCCACGCCGTAACTGTGGCAGGCCTCCTCAGCAGGAATATCATTGTAAAAATCCGTATTGATTATTTTCTTCGGCTCTATACTTCTGACTTCGTTCGGCGAAATCCCGTACCGCTTCAGCAATGCCTCAGAATCCTTCAAATCCTGCAAGGAAATCCAGTCATACGGTGCGTGAGCAGGCACTGACATCACGAGGCCTGAACCGGAGTCCGTATCAACAAAGTCAGCAGGAAGAGTGATCACCTTCTCTCCTGTCACAGGATTTCTGGCGTAAAGACCCATTAAGTCCTCTCCAGGAACATCTTTCACACTCTTCACTTCGTAATCCTGATGATCAATCTTGACAGAGGCCTCTTCGCTGACGATCCATTTCTCGCCGTCAACTTCCACAAGTTTGTACGTGGCTGATGGATCTGCGTGTGTATGTGTTACTCCGAAAACTGTTTCAGGCCTCAAAGTCGCCATCGGAAGCACTACTTCATCTCCCTCGTACTCGGCTGTGAATTTGACTAGACTGTACTCCTGTTTCTCTGCATCCTCTCCTTCAAGTAAGTCGTGCGTCGTCACAGGGTTCTCATCTTTCAGGCAGTACTTGGTAGGATGCATCCCTTTCTTCACTAGGCCTTGCTCCCGCAGCCGCTTGTACTGCCATTCGATGAATCGGTTGTAATGATCGTCGTTGGTTGTGAATTCACGCCTCCAGTCCACTGAGAAGCCCAGATTCTTCATGTTCGGCTTGTAAGAGTTTTCGATAAAGTAATTAGCATAATCCATAGGCTCCTCCATCGCTTCAAGCTCCTCCTCAGGTACGTTATATACTTCTGTCAGTGTCTCCCACTGATCTTCCTCTCCTTCCTTTAAACGGTTCAGGGCACCGATAATCGGTGTTCCGGTTACGTGCCATGCCATCGGGAAAAGCACGTTGTAGCCCTGCATACGCTTGAAGCGGGCGAAAACATCAGGCAACGTATAAGTTCCGACATGTCCTATATGCATCCCGCCGCTCGGATACGGATAAGCAACGGTGATGAAGAATTTGTCATCTTCATTGGGATCTGACTCAAAAACCCTTTCTTCTTCCCATTTTTCCTGCCATTTATCCTCAATCGAATTCATTCTGGAGGCGAAATCCTCAGTCATAATCACAACTACGGAGCCAATTTATATCAAATTAAGTCAAAAACCAGAGGCCTCCAATTTCTTCACGTATTAATTTAAATGATCGTAACTTAAGCTAATTGTATGACTCGTTTAATCTGTGTGAGCAGTGGAAAGGGAGGTGTCGGCAAGACTACAGTAACCGCAAACCTCGGCGCCGCATTAACGAAGTTCGGTGCTGATACAATAATTCTTGATGCAAACCTGACGAATCCCAACCTCGGATTCCATATAGGCATCCCACTATACCCTACTACGCTCCACGACGTCCTCAAAGGAGATGCACATATTACAGAGGCCATGTACATCCACGATTCAGGTCTCAGAGTAGTTCCTGCAGGCCTCTCAGTAGAGGATCTACGTGATACAACACCGGATAATCTTTCCGATGTACTTCTTGATGCTGTTGGAGAACCGGATTTCGTACTTGTGGATTCCGCAGCAGGCCTTGGACAGGAATCAATCAGTGCTGTAGAGGCCTCTGATGAAGTACTTGTCGTAACTAATCCGAATCTTCCGGCTGTAACTGATGCCCTGAAGACTGTTGATATCGCAGAAGAGACAGGTACACAGGTGACAGGAGTTATACTGAATAAGATTAAGGATCACGATGCCGAGCTTTCTAAGGAGGAAGTCGAGTCGATGATCGGTTACGAGGTCATGATGGAGATTCCTGAACATCAGAAAGTTGAGGAGGCCTTGGCGAAGAAGAAGCCTGTTGTACATCACGAGCCTGATCATCACGTTGCTGAACGCTTCAACGTTATCGCAGCAGATGTAGCAGGCCTCGAATACGAGCCGCAAATCGGCGGTAAAGGCATCATCACTCGTTTACTGGAGAAGTTCAGGTAAAAATTACAAGCCCATATTCTTGAATTCTTCCTTTTTCGATAGTCAGGTTTTTAATGCGGGGAATCCCAATTACTTCTATATGACCAGGGTAATTTCTGTAGTCTCCGGTAAAGGCGGTGTCGGAAAGACGACTATGACCTCCAATCTCGGAGTAGCACTTGCAAAACAGGATGAAGACGTTGTGATAATCGATGGAAACTTCTCCGGAGCAAATATCGCACAGCACTTCGGAATGGGATTTCAGGAAGTATCCCTCAACGATGTCATGAACGGAGACGCATACATCACACAGGCCCTGGCCAAGCATCCTGAAGGAGTCTCTATTCTACCAGCATCAATACTTGAATTCGACGCAGACTCCGAAAACCTGAAGCACGCACTTATCGACTTCCTTGGAGACAAAGACTTCGTACTGATCGACGCAGCGGCAGGAGTAGGAGAAGAAGTCGAGGCAGCAGTAGAGGCCTCCGACGAAGTACTACTTGTATCAAAGCCAGAACTCCCGGCACTGACAAATGCTCTTGGAGCCAAGAAACTGGCAGAGGAACTTGAAAGAGAAGTACTAGGCCTCGTACTGAACGAGGTCAGAGGAGAAAAATCAGAGGTACGTAACGAGGATATCCAGGATCTTGTGCAGGAAGAGATTATCGGAGAAGTCCCTGACCACAAGCATGTCCGTGAAGCTATCGCACTACGCAATCCTGTCGTCTCACACAAGCCGAAAAGCCGTGTATCGCACGCCATCCACGACGTAGCGCACAGAGTAAAGGGGCAGGAGCCACCTGAAAGAGGCCTTTCAACAAAGATCAGATACAAGGTAGAGGACATCGACCTATTCTAATCCAACCTTTTTTCTACAGAGGTTTTTTTGACAAGTATTAAATCCTCTTTTATCCAATATTTGTAACTATGACAGACCTGAAGCCTTACGAACAGTATCTGTGGAGTCCTGAACGTGAAGACTATGAGGCCTCTAAAGTGCCAGATGATATTGACTGTATCTTCTGTGCACAGGCCTCCGGAGATGACAGAGTCACTAAGATGGCGGTGTATGAAGATGATTTTCTCATGGTGGAGCTGAATATCTTTCCTTACAACACAGGGCATCTAATGGTGATACCGAAAAGGCATGTCAACTCCATGGTGGATCTTGAAGATGAGGAGAGAAACCGGCTTTTTGCCATGGTGCAGAAAGTTGAAGAGCTTCAGAGGGAAGTCGTTGAACCTGCAGGAATCGATGTAGGAATGAATATCGGAAAGGCTGCAGGAGAATCGATTCCACATCTCCACGTCCAGCTTGTGCCGATCTACGAGAAGGACAGAGGATTCATGGAGACCAGCCTCGATACCAAAGTGATGAAGAAATCGCTTGAAGACATGAGAGAAGAGTACAGAGAGAAAAACGAGATACTAGAAGACTACTGGGACTAACAATATATGACATCTTTCTTCCACACCTACGACCTCAGAGGCCTCCATCCCGAGGAAATCGACGTAGAAGAAGCAGAAAAAGTAGGGAAGGCCTTCGGAACCTTTGTCGATGCTGAAGAAGTCCTGATCGGGAGAGACGGCCGTAAACACGGCGAAAAAATACTTGAAGCATTTATCAGAGGCCTCAAATCCACAGGTGCCGACGTAGCAACCTCAGGGATAGTTCCGTCACCGGTTATCTACTACGGACAGCGAAAACACGGTTTTGGCGCTGCAGTAGTTGTCACGGCATCCCACAATCCTGCCGAGTACACAGGATTCAAGTTCTGCCGTGAAGAAGCCCTAGCCATGTCAAGAGAAGGAGGCATGAAACAGATACAGGAAATATACGAAAAAGAGGCCTTCCAGAAAGGTGAAGGAGAGGAAAGAGAAATAGACCTTGTTGAAGACTACATAGAAGCTGTAAAAGATACTATAGGAGCAACAGGCCTGGAACTGAAGATCAACTGCGGTAACGGAGTCACAGGAATGATCGCTGAAGAACTTTTCGAGGCCTTGGAATGTGATGTATCAACGATTAACTGTGAAGTCGATGGAGAGTTTCCAAATCATCTGCCTGATCCGGGAAACGAAGAGGCCCAGGAAGCACTGTCATCCGGCATGGAGGATGAGGAGCTTGGCATAATCTTTGATGGAGATGGGGATAGAGCAGGATTCATACTTCCAGGCTACGGCTATATCCCTGAAGATGAAGTGCTGGCACTTTTCTCGGAGGAGGCCTTGAAGAAGAGGAAAGGCAAAGTAATCTACGACCTCCGGGCCTCTAAACTTGTTCCTGAAGTAGTAAAAGAGAACGGAGGAACGCCTGTGGAGACACGTGTCGGCCACACATTCATCTCAGAGGCCATACATGAAGACCCGGAAATAGTTTTTGCCGGAGAGCTTTCAGGCCACTACTACTTCCCTGAATGGGACTTCCCGTTCGACGATGCACTTTTCGCAGCAGCACTCATGACACAGATAGCAGCAAAGACTGATCTAATAAGACGTCTGGAAAACTATCCTGATTACCCTGTATCACCGGAACTCAGGATTGACTGCCCAAACGACGCCAAAAAGGAAGTAGTAAATAGAGTAGAGGCCTCGTATCCGGACAGAGAGATAACGGATCTTGACGGCGCAAAGATACACTTCGAGAAAGGATGGGCCTTGGTCAGGCCTTCATCCACAGAGCCGAAAATGAGCGTAAGAGTAGAGGCAGATACGGAAGAAGATATGAAGAGAATACTGAGTGAGATAGAGGCCTGTGTACAGGAGGCTATAGAAGAGGCCTCATCCTAGCTCTGCTGTAAAGGCTGCGGAGGATATTATGTCTCCGAGTCCTACAACTCTTTCAGGATCTTCATGGATGAGAGTAGGTATAGCAACAACTGTAATATCATTTATATCTGCTATACCAGTCTCTACAAAGTCTTCAAGACCTAGATGGTGTGCAAAGTCTTCAAGATCATCAAGCCGATGAAGATGCTTTCCTTCAAGCCCTAACTCACGTAAATCATCTGTGTCAGGAAGCTCTCCGGTATCTGCTGCAGCAATTGCACAGTTCTCGGCGTAAAGCATCGACTCCCGTATCTTCTCAGGCCTTATATCGTAATCATCTGCGAAGACAACGTGATACCTGTAAGTATGAATATGCACTCTATCCACATCCTCCAGAAGCCTCTTTGACAGCTGGAAGGCCTCTCCTAGACTCAACTCGTCTTCAACGTCCATACCTTTTATCTCGGCGACTTCAAGTGCTTCATTTTCGTCCAGGCCTACGCTATCGAACTCCGGCAGAAGATCCCTCAGAATCTTCTTAGATTTTTTCTCCTGCATATCAACGTATTCAAGATGTGCAGGTGTATTCAAAAGGCCTATCTGTATCTCGGCTTTATCGATCTTGGCTGAGAAGTTTCCGTCTGCATCATGGAAGCCTGAAAGTACTGCTGCGTCAATATTTCTGTCAAGAGTTTCGATTCTCTCCTCTATTCCTTTTCTGAAGTAAGGCCCGAAGCCCTCCAGTCTATCGGAGACGATCATTCTACATGTTTTCTCGCCGTCTATCTCCACTATCATGTTTTCCTTGGTTCTATCAGTATTTACAGCGTCTTTAATCCGCTTCAGCTTCAATCCGGAGTCAATTACAGGATATACGATCTCCTCGCTCATCATATCTGCCAGTTCCTTTGAAAGGAACGGTGTATAGAATATACTGTAGTTGCCTGTCCTGTTCATGAATTCTGCTATTATTCCTCCCTGGCCTCCAAGCTGACGATTGGCTTCAGGGAACTCCTTAGCCATGTAACGTCCAAGAACCTCAACGTTCTCACCTGTTTCAACACAATGGCTCAAAACCTGCTTCAATTCTTCTGGGCCTTCAACACGTTCCATTAGCTCGCTTTCAACACTTTCAAGATCAACATCAATCGCATCAAAATCGTAGATATGATCAATATTCGCATTGAAGCCTGTCAAGACGCTTAACTCCTCTCTTTCAATGCTGGAGGCCTTCATGTATCTCTTTCTCCAGATATCTTTCACAGGCCTTCACACAGGTTTTCAAGTCTTTCAACAGGTTTACGAGATTTTACAACTCCTGAAGCCACGAGGACTCCGTCACAACCAAGTTCTATACTTTTCATCACATCTTCACAGTCCTTGATGCCAGCACCTGTCAAAGTACCTACTCCTTCATCAGTTCGCTCCACAGCATCTTCAATCATTCCAGGTCGAGCGGTTGAAACAGATGTATCGCCGCCGATTAGCTCCGGCGGCTCAAAAGCCACGAAATCAGGGCCTAAATCGCTCAACTCCTCTACTTCCTGAACTGTCTGAGCGCAGACAACCGTCTCAAGGCCTGCCTCTTTACAGGCCTCTAGCGACTGCCTGACTTCTTCCTTCTCCATTCTTTTCTCAGAGTGATTCAGCAACGTCCCTGACGCACCTGAGGCCTTCAACATCTCTGCAGTTATGTTGCCGGTGTGGCTCCCAGGCCTTACAGGATCAACATGCTGCCCATACACCTTGACTCCTTCACCTGTAGTTCTGATTGTATCGATCAGGTCAGGAGCCACTATTATCTCACTTTCGGACTTTTCAGCTATTTCACTGAAGCTGTCCGCTAGTTCCTGTGCTTTACTTCCTGAGGCCTCGCTGTAGGCCTTGAAGTTTACGATTATTCTTTTTTTCTGTTTCATTCAATTATCACTTCTATTTCCGGATCGTTCAGCACTTTGACATCGCCGTTTCTGAACTCCAGATCGACGGATGTATCCTTCACTTTCTTGTTTAGTCTTCTGCATGATATATTTTCCGGAGGCCTGACGAATAGTTTTCCGTCCTCCACTTTCAGTCCCAGGAGATACGAGTCGATAACATGTACAGCCATTCCTGCGCTCCATGCCTGTTCGCTGCATCCCAGTACTTCCCCTGTTTCAGCATCTATGTTTTCAGGTAAAGCGCCGGGCTGATCCCTCTCCGAAAACATGGTGAAGTTCTCTAGCAGGTTTCGTCCTTCCACAGTCTTGCCGTACTCCATGTTCGCTGCCGCAGCCCAGCAAGTCGTCAATCCCCAGACACTTCCCTCGTGATAGCCGGAGGAGCTGTATCCGGGATCTGTCATAGAAACAGTCCTTGCACCGAAACGTGAATTGAATTCGCCGTTAATAGTCTCAAGATACTTCTCTGCTTTTTCATCATCTACATGGCCAAGCATCAATGGAACAGCAGGATTGATTGTCCTCCACTCTCTTTCAATACCATCTAACATATATTCTTCCTGCATAAATTCTTCGAGGCCTTCACGAAGCTCTTCACTTCTTTCATCGTCCATTATTTTCAAGGCCTCAATCCAAAGACTCTGTATTTCCACTGCTTCAGGTCTCTCCCGTGTATCCATCCACGTACCACATGGATCGTTCTTGACAAGCTTATTCTCCAGTTCAAGGCCTTCCACGGCGTCCTCCATAGCTTCCTCTATCTTGTCGTTTATCATGTAGTGGCGAGCCAGTTTATCTGCTGCAATTATGAATAAAGGCTCTGTATCGTACTGTTTTGGCTCTCTCCTGTCATCTCCATCGATCACTATTTTGTCCGGGAGATCTCTCTTCGCAAAAGCCGTCAGAATGTCTTCGGCCAGTTCGAAATGCCCTGCATCTATCAATCCAAGTGTTGACCAGAAGCTGTCGCGCGCCCAGTAAGACTGAAACCAGGGATGGCCTGCCAGAAGGCCTATTGTCTCATTTCTGTCGTACACCATGTTTCTCAGACTGTCAAGAGCGCATTCAAATCTGTAGCCAAGTTCATCGTGCTCGAGCACCTGGTCTGTCTTTTCGAGGCCTCCAAATGATCCGTCAGGAGTTGAAAGCTCGAAGCTTATGGAGGCCTGTTCTTTTATCTCTGATCTGAAGGAGATTTCTCCTGGTATCAGGCACTCCTGTTTCTCTCCGGGGTAATGTTCTTTCAGGTAAGGCTCTCTATCCACAGTGAATTCTGTTTCGCTCGTGAAAAGTAGTTTAAGGTTGTTTCTGTGAATTGATAGTCTTCCTGGTCCTTTATCTGTTCTGTATTCTGTTCTGTCTATGTCTGTGTCTTTGCTTCGGATGTCGACTCCGAGTTCGACTCCTGTCTTCACTGCTTTTGGCTTATCTGTTCTGTTCTCGATTTCCAGCTCTATCTCTATTCCGGGAGCAGTTTCTGGTGCCTTTATTCTTTCTGTTATGTTCAGGCTGGATGTTGTGTGGTGGTGGATTATCTTGTCGCCGTACTCTGTGGCTTCGACTGTTTCCGGGCCCAGCCACTCTCCGTTGATCTTTATGGCGTAGTAATCAAGGAACTTGTATGGTGGAACCCAGAGGCCGCTCCACTTCGTCTTGAACCCTGTATCCAGATGCCTATTCAGAAAGCAGTGAAGGTTCGAGATCACTCCTTTCCGGGTTTCAAGGTTTTCGCTGAAGTGGTGCTCCATAAACAACTTCTTCGCTCTGATACAGTATAAAGCCTTCTTTTTAACCGTTTGGTGGCAAACAGGAGTCTTTGACAGGTGTTTTAATATTCCACGAAAACGTATTCTGTAACATTATGGCTGGAAAACCTGAAAACTTCATAGAGGTATCTTACGAGGTCGCCAACAAGGTGGGTGGAATCCATCAGGTGCTTGAATCAAAAGCCGGAAAGATGAAAGACTTCTACGGGGAAAACTACATCACAGTAGGCCCCTACATCAAGGAATCAGCAAGACAGGAGTTCATACCAAGAGAAAAACACTCTTATCAGGAAGAGTTCAGAAAACTAGAGGAAGAACACGGCATCAAACTACATTATGGAGTATGGGACATCGCAGCCAGCCCCAAAACTATACTAGTAGAATATGAAGGCCTCAACAAGTCTACAGACGAAATAAAAGAGGAACTATGGAACAGGTACGGAATCGACTCTCTCAACGCTCCTGAGGACTTCAACGATCCTGTGAAATGGAGCTACAGCGTAGGCCTACTTATAGGAGAACTGGAAGACTGTCTAGAAGGTGAAAGTGTTGTACAGCTACATGAATGGCTTTCGGGCCCGGCTATTACAGGATTTGAGAGTCCTTCGGTCTTCACGACACATGCTACAGTTCTTGGAAGAGCACTTTCCAGCTCCGACTTCGATCTCAATGAAGCTATAGATTCAGGAGGCCTAGATCAGTCTCTGGCAGATGAATATGGTGTCAAGCCGAAGCATCAGGTGGAGAAGATGGCTGCACAGGAGTCAGAAGTATTTACGACTGTGAGTGAGACTACAGGGAAGGAAGCTGAGGCTGTACTGGAGGAAAGGCCTGATGTAATACTGCCGAACGGTTTCAATGTTGAGGAGTATCCGAGTCTTGAAGAGTTATCTTATAATCATACTAGAAAGAAGGAGGAGATGAAGGAGTTCTTGCAGGCCTACTTCGAGCCGTACTACAGTGTAGATCTGGAGAGTGATCCGAGAATACTGTTTATATCTGGTAGATACGAGTTCCATAATAAAGGAGTGGATATGTTGATTGATGCACTGGCTGAAGTGAATGAGAGGCCTGGTGATGATTTCTACGTGTTCTTCTTTATTCCTTCTGAAGTTGAGGGAGCTAGGATGGATGTGCTGGAGAACATGTCGCTTTACGATGAGTTGGAAGGCTATGTGGACTCTGTTATGCCGGATCTGAGGAATAAGATACTGAACTCTGTTACTTCCGGTGATACGCCGGAGGATCTGGAGAATGTGCTTGATAGCTCTACAATAGAATCGCTTTCAGCTGATTTCCATGAGAGGGATGGCAGGCCTCCACTCTGCGCATTTGATTTGGCCTATCCGGATGATAATATAATTTCATATTTGAAGGAGAAAGGCCTCAATAATGCAGAGGATGATAGGGTAAAAGTGATTTTCTATCCGACGTATCTTTCTGTAGGGGACAAATTGCTTTCCATGGATTACAATGATGCCATTGTGGCTTCTTCAGCAGGCATCTTCCCTAGCTATTACGAGCCATGGGGCTATACGCCTGTGGAGACAGCTGCCAACGGAGCACTCTCCGTAACAACAGATATGGCAGGCTTTGGAAAGTTCCTGAAAGAAAATACTGGTGAAGAAGAGAGGAAAGGAATCAAAATACTTGAAAGAGAAGACAAAAGCTACGAGGAGGCCTCTCTGCAGCTTGCTGACTTTATTTCAGATATAGTTGACTACTCCAAGACTGAGATAACCGAGAGAAAGCATAATGCACGCAAGCTTGCACAGATGACTTCTTGGGAGAAACTTGGCAAAAACTACGAGAAAGCTCACATAGAGGCTGTTGAGCGATGAGCTTCGAAGTAGAGATTTCAGGCCTTGAAGGAACTGATGAAGAAATCGATCAATCTCTCCCCGATTTTACAGATGTAAGACCGGATTTTCACTCTTTGTATGAGGCTGCGGATCTAGATGGTTATCGGAATATTGTTTTGATAGGTAACGGTGGCTCTGTTACAAGCTTCCGCGCACTTTATTATAGCTTCATATCTGAATCCGATAAAAACGTCCGTATAGTTACTACTATGGAGCCTGACTTTCTCCACAGAGTATCGAGAGATATGGAGGCGGAAGACACTCTTGTAATTCCGATAAGCAAGTCAGGATCTACAGTCGGAGTAATAGAGGCCTTAATGTACTTCATGGAGAGGAATTACGATGTCCTTCCTGTGACTTCTGACAATAACGGAGCTCTAAGACAGATAGTTGAAAGAGAGGATCTAGACTTCGTTGAACATAGAGATGTGTCCGGAAGATTCTCGGGTTTAACGGAGACAGGCCTTTTCCCAGCAGAAGTTATAGGCATAGATTCTCGTGAAGTACGAGAAGGCGCAGAAGAAATGTATGAGGAACTTGAAGAGGAAGATAATGAGGCCTACAGGCTGGCTTCCGCACTCAGAGAGGCCCAGAATAGAGGATACACAGAGATACTTAACGCGATATATTCTACCCGGCTTTATGGGTTCAAGCCTTTCTTCGTCCAGCTGATCCATGAAAGCGCCTGTAAAAATGGGGAAGGCGTGACTGTGTTCGGCGATCTCGGGCCGGAGTTCCAGCATCATACGAATCAGAGACTTTTTGGAGGTAGAAAAGATGTATTGCCTTTATTCTTTCGCTCTGAAGCCAATGAAAAACGTAAAATAAAAATCGGAGACGAAATTGGAGATATTGATATAAGAGGAAGGAGACTAGAAGATTTGGAAAATCAGGATCTATCACAGTCTCTTAAGTCTGAATACACAGGTGTAAAGCAGGCTCTTGAAGATGAAGGGATGCCTTACGTTACTCTTACTTTAGAGGAACATTCTCACAAATCAATAGGAAGGTTGATGGTCTTCCTACAGATAACAGCTGTCTACTTCGCTCGATTCCAGCAAGTAGATCCATTTAATCAACCTGACGTGGAAAAAAGCAAGCAGGAAGGCTTCGAGGCCAGGTTTAAATGACTCACGTGCTTATTCTCTCAAAGCAGATAAAAGACGGGGAGCCTGTCTCCGAATACGTCAAATCGCTGGCCTCACATCTCAATGAAAAAGGCTTTAAAGTATCAATAGTGTCTTTTGATGATGGATCATACTACTCTTTAGATGACGAGATCAATGTTCACAGGTTTCCACTACATTTCAATGGCTCTAATATCTTTAACTGGTCAATGATGATGAATAATGAGCTTAAAGGCCAGGTAATGGAGAACATAGATGTGGAGTCTGTTGATATCATCCATGCAAATGACTGGACAACTGTACCAGGGGCTATATCACTTTCGAAACACCTGGAGAGGCCTATGGTGTTCACTGTACATTCTACAGAGCATGAGAGAGGATTCGGGACTGAGAATTCTGAGATGATTTCTGAACTGGAGTGGAAAGGAGTTTATGATGCAGAAACAGTTATAGCCAACAATGAGGGCACTTACAATTCTCTAATTCATGATCTTGATACACCGGAAAAAAAGATAGAGGTTATAAGGCCTTTGAGAGAAGGTTGGGAGTCGAGAGTTTTAAAAACGTATAAAGAACACGTAAAACTAGAGAAAGAGGTGAAATAATTTTCTTTGAGGCCTTTGTTCCTGACATGGGAGTATCCTCCATTCAAAGCCGGAGGTATAGCAGCACACTGTGAAGACTTAGCCACTACTATGGCATCTCAAGGCCATGAACCAGTAGTGATAACTTACGGTGAAGATGAAGGCGTCGAGTATCGTGATGGCGTTGAAGTTCACAGAATCGCGTCAACAGGTTCTGCCTCCAACACAGTTTCCTGGTCGATGCAGTTTGGCCAGAGAATGGAGAATAAAGCAATTGAACTATCGAAAAATCAGGATTTCGATCTCGTACATGCACACGACTGGATGACAGTACCGGGAGCAACAGGTATCAAAAACACGCTTAACCTGCCTATGGTCTTCACAGTTCACAGTACACAGAAAGGCCGCGATGGAATACACTCAGACTACCAGAGAACAATCCACGATCTCGAATGGTACGGAACATATGAGGCCTCACAGGTAATCACTGTGGGAAGAGAGTTCTCAGAAGAAGTAAAGCACAACTACGAAGTACCGGAAGAAAAAATAAACTACATACCTAACGGAGTTGACCTAGAGAAGTTCGATGATCACTCCAGCAACCTGAACAGAGACAACTATGCGCTGGGCCACGAACAGATCATATTATTTGTTGGAAGGATGTACCCACAGAAAGGCCCGGGCCACTTAATCGAGGCAATGCCACATATACTTGAGCAGAGGCCTGAAGCCAAGTTCGTGATGTGTGGCTCCGGAGCTACAGAACACTACAGAGGCCTGTCAAAGAAACAGGCCGGAGAGAAAGTTCACTTCCCCGGCTACGTGCCTGACAGAGAACTTATCTCACTGATGAAGGAGGCTTCCATGACTGTAGCACCGTCTGTCTACGAGCCTTTCGGCATCGTTCCACTGGAGGCAGCAGCATGTGAAACACCGACTATAGGAAGCTATACAGGGGGTATGAAGGATACTATTGTACACGAGTATACAGGCCTCCACACTTATCCTGCTGACTCGAACTCTATCGTTGATCAGGTTACAAGAGCCCTCAATGATCCGGGATGGACTGACTGGCTGGGAGATAACGCACGTGACCGTGTGGAAGATAATTTCCGCTGGGAGCAGATAACAGCATGGACAACAGGCATATACAACAAGGCCTTGGAGTAGTCAGTCAATCCTTTGCAGCCACCAGAACATCTCATCCAGAAGATTCTCCTCAGCATCGTCACTCATCGAATGCTTCTCACTCTTTAACTTCTTGAGAAAGACATCTGCCTCGAACTCTTTGACTGCATCAGCAGAGCTCTCAAAATGCACAGTGGAATCTTTCCCGCCGTGGAATACGGCAACAGGCACATCAACTTCTTCACAGGCCTCATCGAAACTGTAAGCATCAAAATCCTTAAAGAAACGCTTATCTATAGTTTTATCGCCGAAATGAGTGTAAGTTCCTTTCTCCTCCACGACGCTGCGGAACTTATCCATCTCCGAGTTGTAAAGCACAGGAGATTTGAACACGAGGCCTTCAGTGTCTAAATCCTGATTTGCATGAAGAACTACTTTTCCACCGAAGCTCATACCAAAAAGGAATACGTTTTCAGGCTTGAAGTAGTCTACACAGGCCTTCAGATCTCTTATTCGAGATGAAAGACTCTGATCTATAAATTCTCCGTCCGAGTCTCCGTTTCCACGGAAATCAAATCTTACAGCGTTGAATCCTTCCTCTACAGCTTTTTCACATCTCTTTCTGTAGCTTCCTTCTTTATCAGATCCGTATCCATGACAGAAAAACACCCATTTGTCTGAAGAGGCCTCGTGGTGTGCCGCTGATATTTCCTCTCCGTTCTCCACTTCTATTTTTATTTCATTTGTCATAGATGTTAATTCTATTCCTTGATTAATAACTGCTGTTGGAGGCCTCTACGTAAAGTGATTTTTATCTCTTAGGTTCTACAGTTACTTCTGGATGACAGAGACACAGGAATCATACAACAAGCTTTTCATCCCGAGTGATGGAGTGTACTTTGATCCAGAGAATCCGGATCCTGACAAGATGAATATTGATACTATCGCTCAAGGCCTTGCGACAGAGTTCCGCTATGGAGGTCACTCAGATCCTCTGGTGACGGTTGCACAGCACGCAGTTGATACAGCAGAAGTACTTAGAGAGCTCGGATACGATGCCGAGATGCAGTTCTACGGGCTACACCATGATTCTGCGGAGGCCTATCTTGGAGATGCACAGAAGCCGAACAAGGAAGTGACTCCAGGAATCGATGAGATGGAGGAAGTATGGCAAGAAGCAGTCTGGGAGTTTCTGGACGTACCGACTCCAACAGAGCAACAGTACGGTGCGATAAAAGAAGTTGACTACAGACTTTATCTTCACGAAGTGTTTGAACTATTTGAGAACGGAGCGCATGCAGAGGCCGTCCAGGAGAGCTTCGAGCTAGATGACTGGAGCGTAGACGAGGAGATGCCGGATATAGATGAATTAGTGGAGCTCGGAACACCTATGCAGAAGGCCCGTGCAGAATTCCTGAACACTCACGAAAGACTCTCAAACGAAATCTGAAATCTCTCAATCGTATATTTCCGACAGTCTTTCAAGCCGATCTTCCAGAAGGCCTCTATGCTTGTCTTCGCCTTTAGCAACTCTTTTAGCCGCCCAGATCATATCGTTGAAAGCCAGGAACTTTGGATAAAGCTTCCGAGCCTTATCAAAGGCCTCTCCCAAATCTCGATGTCTGCGGTACTCCTCCAGAAATAGTTCCTGTTGTTTTTGATCTAGATCTGCGTGTTCAAAGAAGTAAAGAATCTCATTTCCCGGATAGTCTATTCTGGCAAACTCCCAGTCTATAAGATAAATTCCATCACTATCTCTCCTACAATTAAAACCTAGATCACCATGCGTGAAGGCCTGATTAACCTCAACATCAGGAATTTCACCAACAAGTTCTTCATGTTTTCTGAAATAATTTTTGATCACATCTCTAGGATCATCAGCAAGCTCAAGATACTCTTTATAGGGCCTCCAACCCCACTCACAGAAATCTCTCATAAATAGCTCTCTAAGGCTCTTACTATTATCCATGTTACTTCCGTTGGCAGAGTTATATCTTTCAACAGAGATACAATGTATCTCTGCTACTAGTTTAGCTAGCCTAATTAGTTCAGAAGAGGTGTAATCTCCTTTTTTGATATCTTCAGATCCAACGAAGTTCTCAACGAGCACAGGCCCTAAATGCGTATTATTTTCGAAACAAACAGGAGAAGGAATATCTTCAATATCTTCGGAGGCAAGAAAACTTAAGGCCTCGTATTCATTCTGTAAACGGCTTTTGGAGACTTCTTTTGATACTCTGGCAACGTATCTCTGGTCCGCATCTACAATGAAGTTCCTGTTGCCCTCTCCTTCCTGGATATCAACTATTTCAGGATCACTAATGCCTGTATTTTCCTCCAGCCAGGCCTCCAACTCACTTCTCATAAATTTTTCACGAAGTTTCAGGAATTAAGTTCTTTCTCTACCTGTTTCTGGAAGTCCATGAGGTGTTCTGTGATCACTGCGAAGCCTTCATGAGGGTGATCGAAGTATGAGAAGTAGTTATGTACGCTTCCATCGTCGTAAGTCTTTGTTGCGATGTGATGCAGATGATCTGACGTGAGGAACTTCCTCCAGACATCTAGGTAGGCCTCGTCTTCCAGTTTCTTGACTTTTTCCTCAAGCTCCTGCATCTTCTCGAATAACAGCTTCTGCATAGGATTGCCCAGCCAGGCAGATGCATCCATCTCCTGATCCGCCCAGCTTACAGTATTGTATTCGAAAGCGTCAAACTTCCCGACAGCATCCTTCTCAGCAACTTCTGAAACAGTTGCAAACTTAAGATCATCTTGTTTCAACACCTGTTCCGGCAAATCTTCCAGGAACCAGAGGATACCCGTGCCTTCCCAATGATGCTCTCCAAATGTCTCGTAATCCATGAAAAGATTCAACATATCTCCTTCAACCTCTGAAAGCCATGCAGCGTACTTCTCTGCAGTAAGCGGATACTCGCTCCACCACTCTGCGGAGAAGCGGTATCCTACATCATCAGTCAGCTTCCTGTTCCTCAAAAGTATATTCGTCCCATCCTCCGTTACGAACTCAGGCTGCTCGTATGCATGATTTGGTGAACGCCATCCAAGTATCCTCGGCACTCCTTCAGTAAAGATTCCCTTGAATCCTTCCTCAGCTGCTATCTTCCCTATCTCGTTATGATATATAAGCTCTGTATTCGTCATGACTTGAGGCCTCTGCCCGAATTTTTCTTCTATCAAATCGCTGTGCTGATTCACCTGCCATCTGAACTCCTCTTTGTCGTGGAATAGGCCTGCGAGTGAGTGGTAGTGGGCCTGTCCGATGAAGTCGATAGTGCCTTCTGGGAACCTGTTCAGCATGTCGATAAGCTCTGGATGGTATTTCTCTGCCTGTTGGAGCCAGCTGCTTGAAATCGAGAAATTTACCTTAAATTGGCGATCATCCTCAAATTTTCTGGCTGCTCGCAGAAGCCTTTCTGTAGCCGGAAAGTAACAGTTCTCTGCCACATCCCGGAAAAAGTGCTCGTTCATCTCATCATCAAAATATCTGTCATACAGCGTATCGGCATCTTCTTTAACTCCGTCAACGCGCAAACGATGAGGCTGATGTACTTCAAAACTCAAAGTTACAGGCAGCATAACCAGTATAGGCCTCCCCTTGTTTATAATCAGACACGTTGCTACCGTGCAACGAAAAACAGATTTTTCAGAAAGTTAAAAAACACTCCGTTATCCATCTCAAAACATGAGCATCCAAATCACGGAAGAAGACGGCACATACCTCATACAGATACAGACCGAGGAAAAAGCCGCCCTCGCAGCATATTTCAACGGAGAAGAAAGAATATACCTTCCAGAGGCCTCCGGCAGCAACACCACGTACTACACGGAAACAACAGAAGCACTAACACCTACAGAAAACGGATACACTCTCAGAACAGAGAGAAAACCTGAAAAACTCTGGATTATAAACTAGAGGTCTCTGTAAACATCCATCAGCTCATCTACCATATTATCCCAGCTTCTCGTATTCTTCAGCTCACTGAAGTCTTTTTCAAGGCCTTTACTGATGCCTTCACAGATCGAATCAGAATCAGGATCTATACTGGTAATATATTCTTCGCTTATTAATTCTTTTACGCCGTTATCTGTTGCTGCTACCGGCGTACCAGCATTCAAGGCCTCTGTTATAGTTAATCCGAAAGGCTCGTTAATAGAAGGAGAAACAAAGAGATCTGCGGACTGGTAGTAGTCTCCGAGTTCATCTTCAGGAATAAATCCTGTGAAAAAGACTTTTTCTTCTATTCCAAGGATTTCAGCGAACTCTTTCAGGCCTTCAGTCATGTGGCCGCTCCCCCCGATCACTAGGGCTGCCTCATTTTCTTCAATATATTTTTTGAATCCGTAGATCAGATGTTTGAGGCCTTTCTGCTCTGCATGTCTGCCCACGAAAAATATCATGTCCTCATCGATTCCAAGATCTTCCTTCACGTCTCTTCCTGTTTCTGAGGCTTCCGAGAATCCGTTCCGAATTACTTGAGGTCTGTCACTGTACTCTTCTTCTATCTCGGACGCCAGTTTACTGCTTACGGCTAGAGCTACATCACTTTTCTTCACAGCTACTTTCTCAAGTCTTTCCACTTCGCTATGAGTATTTCTGTTTCTGGAACTGCTGAGAGAGTGCATTGTAGAAACCCATTTCATGTCTCCGTACTTCTTGCATTTGTATCCGGCTTCTGCTCCGAACCAGTCGTGTGTATGGATTAAATCGTAGGCCTCTGACTTAGCAGCTATCTCTGCGCTCATCTTCCTCGCCATCTGTATCATGTCGCCTTCACCAGTCTCCAGACCTGTCACCTCCTCCATATCTGGAGCATTTTCCTCAGGAAGAAAAAGCTCTACATCAACACCTCTCTCCTTGAGGCCTATGAAAAGCTCCTTGACGTGAATATCAAGGCCTCCATCAATATGAGGAGGATACCCCCATCCGACTAAAGCAATTTTACGGTCCATGTAAGAGTTTTTAGAACTGCCAACTCTTTTACCTTACTCAAGAAAAAAGAAGGAAAGTTGTGTGGCTGAACTAGTTTACTCTATTCCGAGGCTATCGTTTGTTTTCTCTATCGAGGCCTCTTTGCTTTCAAGCTCGAACATCGCTCTGATGGCGTCAACGCTGTCAGGTACTACTATTGACTCTTGGTGCACCATGTGAATCCAGTAAAGTGTTCCGTCATCTACAGTCACTGTCTCCTCCCATACAGCGGCTTCAGGCATATCGCTTCTCTTCCTTCCAAGATCACGCATCTTTTCGTGAAGCTTCGCAGTTGAGTCAAATCCTTCTCCTGCACTTTCGATATTCACACGTGGCTGGTCTCTGAAGGCCTCCAGCACGTCTTCTTCAGACGCCTCATTCTCCAGCTCCACAGTCACCATGTGCACATGTCCATAAGTCACAGGCACCTTCACTGCAAGCGTCTTGATGTCGAGATCCGGCATCACCGCCTGAACATCAGGCCCGTGATGACTAGGCACCTCAGTAACAGGAATAGTCGAGTTGACAGGTCCACGACCGTCCTGAGGGATATCTCCGGCTCTACGGACAAGATTAGCTGTTGCTTCATCGACTCCAAAGGCCTCATCCACTGCACTCATCGTTCTTGAAAGACTTGTCGTGTTACAGGACACAACTTTCACGAAGTCCTCTCCCACTGCTTCACTGTAGTTGGCATCGGCATTGAACTTAACTTCAGCAATATCATCTGGCGCACCGCCCTGAAAAATCGCCTTTACACCGTGAGGCCTGTAAAGATTCTCTTTGTTCGATTTATCTATGCCTGGCGGAGTACAGTCCACTACAACATCCACTTCATCTAGAACATCCTCAAGGAGGCCTTCCACGTGCATTTCATCTTCTTCAAGCTGTTCTTTGCCTTCACTGTTTGATGCGTAGAGATCTGTTCCGTGAAAACCGCCTTCTGGAGAGAGGCCTGTCCTCAGTCCCTGTCCGGCAGAGACATCTGAGACTCCGTAAAGCGTCATATCATCCTGTTTTTTGACAGCTTCTGCCACTCTTTTCCCGATAGTCCCGATACCGTTCACAACAACATTTACCATAATACAATGTAATACGTTTTCTCTCAATAAAAAGATAGAGGCCTCCATCCGAAAACGATAAACAGCCATTCCACGCAACATAGTTGTATGAATCATCAAGAACTTGCGGAGAAGCTGGAAAGGCCTGAAGATAGCTACAAAGGGATGAACGGAAAAGTAGGTGTCATCGGCGGTAGCGTCGACTTTTCAGGGGCTCCAGCACTCAACGCCGAAGCCGCTTTAAGAACAGGAGCTGATCTTGTCAAAATCCTGACGTCGTCAAAAGTACGGGATACTGTAAGAGGCTACTCTGAAAACTTCATCGTGGAAAGCTACGAAAGCAGCTACTTCGACACAGAATCTCTGAAGAAAGCCCAGAAACTTTCTGAATGGTCTGATGTAATAGTTATAGGCTCAGGCCTTTCAAAGCCGGATGAAGAAGCACTGAAGAAATTTGCAGAGGCCTCGAAATGTCCTCTAGTCATAGATGCGGAGTCGATCAAGCCTCTGATTGAACTGGATAATCTTGATGCTGTTTTCACTCCGCATAATCAGGAGGCCTCAATCATGAGGGAAATTTATGGTTCCGTTAAGATGTTTTCACGTGAGAAGAATTGTTCTGTTGTTGTGACGGGTAGTGTTGATGAGATCTTTGTAAACGGTAAAAAGTATTTAAATACAAGTGGCTGCTCTGCGATGACTGTAGGAGGTACAGGGGATGTGCTTGCAGGAGTCGTCGCTTCACTGGTTTCTCAAGGCCTTGAGCCGAGAGAGGCATCTCGGTACGGTGCTTGGCTGAACGGGAAGGCGGGAGAAAAAGCTGCAAATCGTAAAGGTAATGGGATGCTGGCGACTGATCTTGTAGAGGCTATTCCTGAAGTAGTGAATGAATAGAAAACAATTCTTTCATTTTTCTTTGCTATCGTCTACTGTGTCGTGGTATGCGTTTTTTCTGGCCCAGCCTGGCTCGAATTCGTACTTTACTCCTGACTTCTTGATCTCTTCAAGTTTCTCGGCTATTTCTTCTTCAGCACATTTCGGTACAAGATATCTCCACTCTTCTCCGGCCTTGATACGCCGCCTCACAGCTGTTCCGGAATAAATATCAGGATCATGCATCTCCTGTTCCACAAGCTCCATACTAGAGTACTCTTTTACAAGCCTCTTAACTAGAGGATTCTGGGAAACAGCTTTATCCGCACCTGTCTCTGTCTCTATCCTCTGAATCCATTTTTTGTTACCTTCTTCATCTCTTGACTCATCTTCCACAGGAACAACATTTAGATCCGGGTAACAGGCCTTGATTATCTTCTTACGCTCATCAAAGCTCAGAGGATTATCTTCTGTCCGCTCCTTATCTGCACTACCGATAACCAGCTCGAAATCGTCGAATTCAGGCCTGTAAGTATCTATAACTTTTTTATGGCCTCTGTGAAGCGGCTGAAAACGTCCAATAAGTATTCCTTTCATTCAAAGACTTCTTCACCTGCCTCAACGATATCTGATTTACGCAGATCTGTAAACTCCTCTAAAGAATGATTTTCTGAAATCTTATTCCCTAGATACCATTTCAGCTGCCAGGAATAGTCAAGCTGAACTCCTTCATCTATAAAATCTGCCAGCACATCCTTCAACTCCTTCCATTCTTCAGTAAACTCTTCTGCGCCGGCTTCGGGCTCTCTTCCATCGACCTGCTGTTCAAGAAACATCAAACCAAAGCTGTCCACCAGTATCTCTCTCCACACAAGCCCTGAATCCTCGGTCTTCTCGTACAAGTATGATTTACCGTAGGCCTTGTAGGCGACTTTCTCCAAGTCAGCCTTCCATGAATCCTTTTTGGGCCTCACGTAGAACTGTGCTGTTGTAGGCCCAGAAGTAAATCCCTGTGCGCCGTGTTCTCTATCTGGAGAAGAAGGAGCTGCTCCAAGACTTACTTCAAGAACCTCATCTTTCTCCAGTACATATTTACAGGCCTCCATGACTCCTTCCACTGTCTGCCGGGCCTCCCGTATCTCATGAGGCTCAGGTCTCAAAGTATAACTCATCTATCTCAATCCTCCTTCCACTTTATACTGCATCCAACACTTGAAGGCTGTTCCTCAGGAGGCCTCTTACTTTTCAGCATCTTCTGTATCGCCTCCTCCATGTAGTACTCAGAGGCCTTATCTCCCGGCTTCTCCACATCTGTAAGTCTGCCGTGATAGAATACTCTGTGCCTCATATCCAGAAGGAACGGGTCTGGCGTGCATTTGGCGTCGTAGGCCTCTGCTACTTTCTGTTCCGGATCTGAAAGGTAGTGGAAATCTATATCTTTTTCCTCTACGAACTCCGGCATCTTCTCCGTGGAGTCCATAGGATGTGTCTCAGCGTTTGGATTGATTCCAACTACTGCAATCGAGGAGTATTCTTTATCTAGTCTTTTCAGTTCTTCCAGATTGGCGTGGACGAAAGGGCAGTGATTGCACATGAATACGACTAGTACACCGTCGTAATTGTTCAAATCTTCAAGTCCTAGTTCATCACCTTTGTAGTTTTCCAGTGTGAACTCCGGGGCCTGTTCTCCTACTTCCAGTGTTTCAGATGACTCTGTCTTCATAATGAATTCTTTTTGTGTATCAACTTCTTTAACTCTGCATCCGAAGCGTTTTTCAGCTTCACTCAGTAAACTCTTTGTAGAGGCCTTCCAAAAATGACTGAAAGAAAATACGGCGTCCCTGCTATAATCTCTTTACTTGTTCCAGGACTGGGACAGATAGTAAAAGGAGAGATATTCAAAGGCCTCGGCATAATGGCTGCTTTATTTATTAGCGGCCTGCTGGCGATCGTGCTTATCGGATTTATAACAACTCCTTTGATCTATTTCTGGCAAGTGTACGATGCCTACAACGCCGAGCCTTGAAAAGCGCAAATAGTTTAAAACATGAGTCGTAATACTTCGTAATATGAAAGATGTTGAGGATTCCCGGATCATCAGAAACGGAAACTCGCTGATTCTTGCATACGATCACGGCACGGAACACGGGCCTGTAGACTTTGAGCCGATGCCAAAAAGTGCAGATCCTACACATGTGTTTGAAGTTGGAAGGCACGATGCAGTGACTGCTATCGCTTTACAGAAAGGAAATGCAGAGTACTACAGACAGTGGGAGCAGGAAAAAGGTATTGAAGACGGTGCTCCGCTCCTCGTCAAGATCAACGGGAACTCAAACCTGGCTAAAAGAGAGGACTACTACAGTCCGAAACAGTGTAGCGTGAAGTACGCAGTTGAAGAGCTTGATGCAGAAGCTATTGGCTACACGATGTACGCAGGAAGCATCCATGAAGATAAGATGTGGGAGGACTTCAGAGAAGTACAGGAACAGGCCCGCAGATACGATATACCTGTAGTCATGTGGAGCTATCCAAGAGGAAAAGGCATACAGGAAAATCCTGACTACTCCGGTCAGAAGGATCCAGAAGTAGTAGCGTACGGAGCAAGACTGGGCCTTGAACTCGGCGCAGACATGGTAAAATGCAAGTACCCGGGGACACCGAAGGACTGGAACCGGCTTGAGGAAGTAGCTGGAGATATGAAAACAGTCATGTCTGGAGGATCAAAGAGAAGCGACAAGGCCTTCCTTAAAGACGTCCATGCAACAATAGCTGAAGGAGCAAACGGACTGGCAGTAGGAAGGAATATCTTCCAGCGTGAAGATCCAAGTAACTTACTTGATAGTCTTGAAAAAGTCATATTCGAAGCTGAAACACCGGAGGAGGCCTTGAAGGATTAATCATGGATAAAGACAGAGTAACTGAAAAAGTATTCCAGAAAGTCGCAGAAGTAGCTCCACATATATCTTCAGGCCTGCTGCATCGAAGAGAGTATGTCGGAGAAGAGAATCCAAGTGATGAAGAGCAACTGGAGGCTGATGTCTGGGCTAACGAATTCCTGAAAGAGGAGATAACTTCGATTGAAGGAGTAGGCCAGTACGCCTCCGAAGAAGAACAACGTATAACTGAGTGTGGGGAAGGCATATCCGTGACTGTCGATCCGCTTGACGGCTCATCCAACATACCTACAAACAATCTGGTAGGAACAATCATCGGAATCTACGACGATGAATTACCCTGCAAAGGCCGTAACATAATCTCGGCCTTTTACATTGCCTATGGACCCTTGACAACAGTTATGCGTGCGGAGGACGGCACAGTAAACGAGTACGTTATCGAAGAGAAG
>JALDAN010000019.1 GCA_022729355.1 Candidatus Nanohalarchaeota archaeon
AGGCTTGTTACTTCGATGTCGGCTCTCCGTATCCTGGCTGTGCAACAGCAGCCAAGGGTGAGGGTGTTCACCTATTAAAACGGATCGTGAGCTGGGTTTAGATCGGCGTGAGCCAGATCTGTTGCTATCTGCCGGGAGCGTTTACACGGTCTGAGAGGAAAGTTCGGACAGTACGAAAGGAACCCCGAACTGAGGCCTCTGGTGTATCTGTCATCCGAGAGGGTGGGCAGAGTAGCTACGCCTCACAGGTGTAAGAGCTGAAAGCATCTAAGCTCGAAAGCCTCCTCAAAAAGAGACCGTTTCCGCTCTCGTACAAGACGAGTTGATAGAGTGGCGGTGTAAGATCCAAGGCAACGAGGATTTCAGCCGACCACTACTAATCGCGGGTTCAATTCAACGGACGGTACCAGCTTGAGCTCTAACACTTTCAAGAGTTCAAAGATTGGGCCAAGTGCACATGGTCAAACCCTACAAATTTTCTATACGCTGAAAAAATTTCTGACTAAGATTATTGCAGGATTATATTTGTTTAAAAATTTTTGGTGTCTATGTTTGTTCTAGAGGATTACAGTCCTCTGACAATGGATAGATGGTGTGACTGACAGCGCTGCCTGAAGGCCTTATTGAGATGTAGGCCTTTTTAAGAACTCCTTAATTGGAGGAAAAGGTGAGTGAGGAAAGTCCTGACATCAGCTCTGTTCCGGAGGGAACGGAGTTAATGGAGAACCTGTTCGTGAGAACTGTGTTTTCCGTGTGGCGGATGCAAATCCGTGGATCGAGAGATCTCATCTGGATGCAGGTCCTTGATCTGTGTAATAACAGGTAGTGGGATTGTATTCAATTACCTGCAGCAGAAACGACACGTCCCGTATTCCTTTGACGAGATGAGGAGGCAGTTAAAACAGATGACTTGGAGAGGCCTTGAAGGCCTTCGAAGTGTCTTTCAGAAGCTTCCGATCGGTAGAAAAAGGAATTAGTAGATGGGGGAGCGTTGAAACGTGGCAGGCCACACGATGCAAGCGCCAAAGACGCGTGCAACTCGCAGATTTTTAATCTGTGGATGAGTTAAATTCAGTCGTAGAAACAGAATCAGGCTTACGACCGTCTGTCTTTTTTGTTGGAGGGCTTCTTTTTTTTCTCTAGTTATTCTGGTTATTTTTGTCGATTATTGTGTGGACTGGTGATTTTGATAGTGACCTTTTTTGAAGCTAACCTCGTGTATTTTGTATTGTATGGCAAAGAACCAACAGGGTGGAGCACTTCCTTCCTCGCAGGGAGGACTTGTTCAGTACTTTGATGCGGATACAGGTTACGAGGTTGACCCTAAGACGGTAATTATGTCTGCATTGCTAGTCGCTCTTATAGAGATCATCCTGCATTCAGGTATACTGTTTTAGACAGTAACTGGGCCCGTAGCTCAGCTTGGACAGAGCAACCGGCTTCTAAACCTTAAGTCCTCGAAGAAGGACAGGGGAAAAAAGAAGTTACCGGTAGGTCGAGGGTTCAAATCCCTCCGGGTCCGTTCCAAAAAAGCATGTATTAAAAATCAGCCTATGAGACTTAAGCATATGATTAAAGACTTTCTGAATACGCTCAACTTACGTGTCTCTGTAGCTGGACTTGCTGGAGGCCTCTTGTATATTGCTTTGCTTTTCGTTCCTTTCCTTCCGGGAGGAACAGACTTTGCTATGGGGATTTTGTTCATCTTATCTACTGTGACAGGCCTCTACATAATTAGACACAGCAGGGATGTAGCTGATCTCTCCAGTATACTTCTCCTGCCTCTGGCAGCAGTCATTACTTTAGTAGTCTTTATAATTCAATCGGCGGCTACTGTGAATATTCTGAGATTGAGTTTGAATTTGATCGGGCCTGCTGTAATCGGCGTGATTGCGGCTTTTGTACTGGATAAAATTCTTGAACACGTCGACTTCAAAGTGGAGGCCTGAAGTCTGGATGTGTGAGACAAGTTCTCCTGAGGATGCTGATATTATTGTTCAGAAATTGCCTTCAGACATGGGTATCCACAGGAATCCACGTAAAGGAACGTTGAACGCTCCCGATAAGATTCTCGATGATTTTGAATTTGGAAGATCTGTTCTTGTTGATGAAGTGTTTCCAGATGAATTCAGTCTTGAGGAGACTCACAACCGTATAGAGCAAAATACCAGAGATTTAGTGGAGTATGGGAGGCCTCTGGTTTCAGTAGGTGGAGATCATTCAGTAAGCTATCCTGTATTGAAGGCTTTGAAGGAGAATAATCCAGAGATGCAGCTTGTGTGGCTTGACTCTCACCTGGATGTGAAGAGGCCTGTAGAAAGCCATGTTTCACATGATGTGGTGGTGCGTAGGCTTGTAGAGGAAAACGTGTTTGCCCCGAGTGATGTATACTTTGTTGGTATCACCAAGATAGATGATGACGAGAAGGATTTCCTGAGTGAATACGACTTCAGTATTTACGGACCTGAAGAAATGGCTCAGTTCAGGGAGGAGTACGACTGCAGTAGGCCTGGCTATCTAAGCGTTGATATAGATGTTTTGAAGCAGAGTGAAGCACCTGGAACCGGATATCCTGACGGCCAGCTCTCGTTAAAGCAAGCCCAGAAAGTAGTTGACGAAGTAAATCCTGTGCATGCTGATATTGTGGAAGTAGCTCCTTCACTTGATGACAAAGGAAGAACTGTGGAGGCCTCCAGAAAGATAATACGTAATATTATTGATTCTTTCTAGATTCTCTCTTGAAGTAGCTTCAATGCTTCAGAGGCCTCGCTATCATCTATCACTATGTGAGTATCTTCTCTGCAGGAGATCAGCTGGTCCACGTTGATGCCCTCGGCTGAAAGAGATGAAAGTATGAATTCCAGAACGCCAGGTATGTTCTCGAGTCTTTCAGGACTCTCAAGACTGATCAATGCTTTATCTCCATCTTCAATGATTGATGTGAAACCGTTTGATGTTTTGGCACATATTATTGCTTCCTCCCTGTCTTCTTTGGCTACTTTGAGGCCTGGCTTGATCTCTATACTTGTTTCGTCCAAGATTTCCTCGACTTTATTCCTGCGCTTGTTTCGTTGATGCGAAATATGACCCTCATAACGAGATAGAGCTGCTTTGACAGCTTCTAAGGATTCAATATCTTCTTCACGGCAGATTTTACGTCCCAAAGCACTGTAGTTGACTATTCCCTCTGCCAGAGCCTCTTTCAGATAAGGTCTTTTGCTGACATATAATTCTACTTTCGCTGCCGAAGACATAATACTTGTTTCAAATACAACACTTTTGTAGTTTTTGTTGCAAATATTCGTTTCAGTTTTTAAACCATAGACATCAAATCCAGCTCCACGTGAACTACAATGAATCAAGGAAATATGATCTACGGCGAATCAGAAGCACCTGAAACTGTGCAGGAAGATAATCTTGAATCATGCGAAAGACCACCAGATCAAACACAGCCTTTACTGTGAAAAACTGAAGAAACTGATAGAGGCCTCTCAACTTCAGTATGAAGAGATTTATGTTGAGCAGGATTACGGAAAATACATGGATTTCGAGAACATGGAGAAGACTGGCGGCCATACATACGGGGACTTTGATGTGCTGGTAGATCTTGGAGGAGAATACCTCTGCGTGGAAGTGAAGACCTGCCCCAGGACCTGAAGACATGAAAGATGGGCAAGAAAGTATCTCCAAGGCCTCCTACCTATTTGACTCAGTGGAATACGGATTAGTGCTTAAAGACAGCCAGATAGATGATCTGGAGTCAGAAGAAATAGATAGCTGGGATCTTGAAGAAAATCAGTTCAAGGCCTTGAATGAATGGCTTACAGAGAAAGATGAGAACAAGGTCAAACCCATTCAAGAACTAGAGGAAGAGTATCAGGAAGAGATCAATATACCAGACGTGGAAATCGATAGTAAGGATCAAGGCCTTGCATCTCTCCCTGATCTACTGGAATGCGTCACAGCTAGCACAGATTATTAAATCTCGGAGAACAGGCGATTAATTATGAAACAAGTCAAAAACAAGCTGGCAAATATCCTCTCGGAAAACCTCGGAGTAGAAGTAAGTATTGAAGATATTGAGAGGCCTCAGCCAGAGCACGGAGACTTCGCGTATCCTGTCATGAAGGCGGCCTCGGAACTCGGTGAGAACCCGAGAAAGCTTGCGGAGGAGGCAGCCGGAGAACTGGAGGCCTCGATGATCGAATCGATTGATGTGGCCGGGCCTGGATACCTGAACTTCCATCTTGACAGAGAAGCGTTTGCCGAACATGTTTTTAAGGCCTTCGAGCATGAGCGCTTCGGATTAGAGGAGCGTGATGGCAAGGTTCTGGTTGAGTTTTCTGCTCCAAATCTTGCCAAGCCTATGCATATCGGCCACGTAAGGAATAACTGTCTGGGTGATTCTCTGCAGCGTATCCTGCGTTTCATGGATTACGATGTGACTTCAGAGAACTACATCGGTGACTGGGGTACAAAGCACGGCCAGGTAATATACGCCTACAGGAAATGGGGGTCTAGAGAAGAGTTTGAGGAGGCTCCTATGGAGCACATGTACGAGCTCTACGTAAGGCTGCATGATGAAGCGGATGAAGAAGACAAGAATAAGGCCCGTGAATGGAGCAAGAAGATCGAGGAAGGAGACGATGAAGCTGTAAGGCTGTGGGAGATGTTCAGAGAAGCCACTATCAGGCATAACGAGAAAGAATACGAGAGAATGGGTATCGAGTTCGACCGCGTGACCGGAGAGTCTGTGGTAGCTGATGAAGCTCAGGAAATTATAGATGAAGGCCTTGAAAAAGGAATATTCAAGGAAGATGATGACGGCAGTGTCTACGTTGATTTTGAGGATGAAGAGTTTCCGAACACTGTTGTGAAGCGTGATGATGGCTCCACACTGTATATATCACGTGACGTGGCGAATATAAGGAAGCGTATGGATGAAGGATTCGATACCAATATGTACGTGGTGGCTTCTGAACAGGATCTGCATTTCCAGCAGCTTTTCCGTATCACCGAACGATTCGGATACACCGATATCAAGAACGAACACATCTCATACGGAATGCTGCATCTGCAGAGCGGAAGCATGAGCTCCTCCAAAGGCAACATCATCCGTCTCAGTGAGATCCTGGACAAGGCCCGCGACAAAGCCCGAGAAGTGGAGTCACGTGACGTAAGCAACGCAGAAGAAGTAGGCCTCGGAGCTATCAAGTACGCAAATCTTTCAGTCTCACGGAACAAGGATATAGAGTTCGACTGGGATGAAGTGCTGAACTTTGAAGGAGATTCAGGGCCTTACCTCCAGTACACCAATGTGAGAGCGAAGAGTATACTTGAAGAATCCTCTATGGAAGGAAGTCTTGTGGGAGGCCTTGAAGATAAGGAGTACAGGTTGTTGAAGAAGCTTTCAGAGTTCCCTGAAAAAGTGGAGGAGGCAGGAGAACAAAGAGAGCCGGCAAAAATCGCGAACTATCTTTCAGGCCTCTGTGAAGAGTTCAATACCTTCTACCACGAATGCCAGGTAATCGGAGTCGATGAAGAAACTGAGAAGCGTCGATTGAAGCTTGTTGAGGCCTTTGTTGAAGTGACTGATCAGGGACTTGAGCTCTTGGGGATTGAGGCCTTGGATGAGATGTGAACTAATAAAACTGGGGACTTCAAATCTTCAGTTAGAGAGGTAATATATAATGGAGGAGGAAGATAACTACTGGATAATCGAGCTGTACAAAGATGAAACAGCCAACGTCTCAATTATGAGCAAGGAGGAGGCAGAGGCCATGAAGAAGATGAAGGATGACTTCGAGGACTGGCAGATGGCTCCATGCAGCGAGGCCTCAGAAGAAGAAATGATTGAAAGAGCAGAGGAAAACGGCTACGAGCATGATCCCTGGTAAAAAAAAGCCTTTTGTTGATATCTACAGTATTTTTTTAAAGTATTCTGGAGAATCTAACTGTTCAAGTATATTCATTATTTCTCTGTCAAGTTCCTGGAATTGCTGTTCTGATCCTGATAGATACATTCTGAAATCAGATCCATCGTCCGGATAATTAACTTCTGCTATAATCTTGCCTGAAGGCCTGAATGGATGAACTAAATCCATTAGTGATGGAGAGTAACTGTAGAAATTTACTTCTCCACTAGGAAGGATATATGAAGCCTCTGGATCTTCCGTTGAAGTTATTTCAAGGCCTCTAGGCGTGTTCAAAGGTTGGAATCCATAATCATCTCGAAGGGAAAAATACACGTGTCCATCCATAAAAGTAGTCGTGGATTCAAACGAATTTAACTGTAATGAGTTTAGAATCTAAAAATATTTTTTGGTAAGAAGCTGGAGGGATGAAAAGATTTTCAGTGGCCGAGCCCGGATTTGAACCGGGGACAACTTGATCTTCAGTCAAGCGCTCTCCCAGGCTGAGCTACTCGGCCGCTATATAATCTATCTGTAAATACTTGTATTATAGGTGAGTTTTAAGAATCACAACGGTCTCAGGCAAAGAACTCGTTGAAGACTGTATCGCTGCCTGACTTGAAGTCCACGTTTTTAAACTCCCAGCGCTTCTTCTGCTGTATCTCTCTACCAGAATCCATAGATAATGCACTGAAAACCTTGACAGTGTTGCGGAAAAGATTTGCAGCATTTACAACGTAAATCTGTTTGGCACCGCTTTCACCGGCAGCATTGTTATGGATATAATCATAAGCAGGCATATTCTGATCTACAAGACTGTAAACCTCGCCTCTCAACTGCTTCATTTCCTCACGTATCTCATCTTCATTTCTGTCGCCCAGAGAAACCTTTAATTCAAATAATTCATCTATCCTTTTCTTGATCAAATCAGAGGCCTCTACAAGCACCTCAGCACTTACAAGTATTTTCTCCTCCTGACTGATATCTGCACGAACGATATCTGCTGAAGAATCCTCAGCAGCCTGAAGTTCTCTGCCAAGTCTCTGTCTCTCCTCCCTTGGGAGCTGTGAAGATATCTTGTTTTTCTCTCTCTCCGTCTTAGCTACACCCTGACTGATCTTATCCAGAATATTGGAGCGTGCTACATTCAAATTGTTAGGAGATTTAGAAGTACTCAGCTTTACGTCCGAATCAGTCATATCTATACCTTTACCACTAAGTAAGCGACTCATCTCGCTATTACTGCTTCTAGAGCTTTTTTTGTCGACTGTTGAAGGAGTATAACTACTCCGCTTCGGCTTCTTACTTTTATTTGAATCAGAAGAGCCTCCAAAAATACTCGGCAACAATCCCATATACGCCAAGTATTGTAGAGGGCCGAATATAAATTCACGGCTGGCGAGCGAAGATAAAAATTTTACCGGACAAAACAGTCTTCATGACTGATGAAGAGGCCTCCGATACGAAAGAACACGTGATTCCTGGAACAAAGAAGAAGTATACTGGTGAAGATGTTGAGGGATACGATTTCCGCGGAGAATTTGATATGACGGAGATGCTGGAGGCCTACGGCACAACAGGTTTCCAGGCAACGCATCTGAAAGAAGCCATTGAACTGGTCAAGGAGATGAGGAATGAAGATGCGAAGATCTTCCTGACTTTCACATCCAATATTGTTTCTTCAGGCCTCAGGGAAGTGGTTGCGTATCTGGCACGGCAGGATTATGTCGATGTGATGATCACTTCAGCAGGAAGCCACACCGAGGACGTAATCAAGTCAAATAATGATTTCAAAATGGGCGAATGGGAGGCTGACGAAGCCAAGTTGCGAGAGGAAGGCATCAATCGACTTGGAAATATCTACGTTGAATCAGATCACTATGTCTGGCTGGAAAGCTGGCTGAACGACGGATTCTTCCAGGACTTCTTCAGTGAAGAAAAAGTCAGGACACCAAGCGACCTGGCTTACAGACTTGGAGAAGCTGTAGGGAAAGATGAAGGCCTCGATGAGTCAGATTCTTTTATTTATCATGCGTACGATAATGATATCCCTGTTTACTGTCCTGCGATGATCGATGCAGAAATCGGAGACTTCATGTTCTACTACAGACAGGAAGAAGATCCAGAAGTCGGCATCGAAATACTTGACGACTGGGACAGTCTAATACATGAAGCAATCGGTGCAGAGAAGACCGCCATCATAGCAGTGGGCGACGGCGTCCCTAAGCATCAGGCAATCATGTCGAACCTGTTCAGAGGCGGCACCGATTACGCCGTATACATTTCCACAGGAATGGAAGGAGACGGAAGTCTATCCGGCGCCCCTCCAAAAGAAGCAGTATCATGGGGAAAGATCAAAGAGGAAACAAATAACTACACACAGGTAGAGGCAGAGGCCACACTAGTATTCCCGCTTCTCGTAGCAGAGGCCTTCAAGAAATACAGTCCAGAAGAGTAAACATCATTTCTTTCTCTTTACTACTCCTCCTGTATCTGACTGTATAAGACATCTGTCCCCGCTGCATTCAGGATTCTTTACACCTGTTCTACGGCTTAGAACAGTGAAAAATTTTGAAAGAGAAGGATAAAGCCTGTAGAATAGGCCTCCTAGAGTTTTTGATCTGTAAAGTCTCTCAGCTGTTCTCTTTGCTGCGTGATCTCCATAGTATATCTTATCTTTTTCAAATAGGTAGAAAGTGAATCCCGGATCATCGAACTCTTCTTCTAGAAGTTGCTGGGCTAGTTCTGAGTTGTAAGAAGTTATACGAAATCTTTTGCTCATAGATACGATTTTAGCTATTCCAATACAGTAAGGACAGTCGGAGTCGTAGATTAAAGTCGATCTCACGTAATGATGATTAAATGAAGATTGTTTAAACAGTTCCTGATTTAAAATTTAATTCCAGATTGTTTACTGGAGAGGTACAAATGGATTTTGATGAAGAGGCCTACGGCGAGTTTTCGGAAATCATTATTCAAAGCTATGAGTCTCTGCTTGATTTTCAGTCTTACAGGAAAGAAGCGGAGGAAGTAGATGATGTCGAGTACCGTCGTGACGCTGTTACCAGAGCTTTCTCTGCAGCTCAGGAACTGAATTCTGTGGAGAGTGGCTGGGACTACCTCTTCGAGACATTTCCTGCAGAAGTCGGGGACATAGATGATCTGATGATTAAGACAGAAGTTGTAGGCGATAAACTGCGGATATATGATCTGGATCTTGAAGGTGAGCCGGACAGAGAAGAACTGGCTGCTATCAGGGCAGTCAGAGATAACTACAATATACTACAGGAGTACGACTTACTGAACTTCTGGCGAGAAGTCGATATGGAAGTAGGAAACATCAACTTAAAGATGAGTGTGTAGAAACAGGCAAAAATAATGTCAGATGAACTAGTGACTGAAAGCGAACTGAAGGACATTGTCCATGAATCTCTGGACAGAGAAGAAGAAAGATACGGAGTATCCGTAGGATTAGAGGAAGACGGCTTTGAAGTACACATTACATATGAGGAAACAGATCTACCGAGTATTGGAAGACCTCTAGATGAGATAAGAGACAGCACAGGCCTTGACGGAGAATACAACGTAAGAGCTGATTTCAGGCCTAATGAATACCTGTACACGATATCTGTGACAAAGATTGATGATTAAAAAAGGGAAAAGCTGATTTAACATTGGAGGCCTCAATTATTGCTGTATGAAAGTCCTTGTAGCTGGAAACGGTTTCATCGGCAGAAATCTTGTAGAGGCCTTGAGAGAGGAGCATACAGTCAAAACACTGGACAGAAGTAATGGAACTTATGAACAGGATATAACTGAAAGCTTCAAGATTGAAGAAGAATTCGACGTGGTATTCCATACAGTAGGACTTGCACCAGGCCTCTACTCGGAGAAAAAGTACAGGAAAGTACATGTAATGGGGACAAGGAATCTTGTAGAGGCTGTTGAAGCCGACAAGTTTGTTTACATTTCTGCTCTTGGAGCCGGAGAAATGAAGCACAGCTACTTCCAGACTAAAAGAGAAGCAGAAGACATCATAAAGAATCTGTCGAAAGAATACACTGTTTTCAGGCCTTCTACAGTTTATGGAGAAGAAAACAAGCTCCTGGAAATGATTGCAAAGGCCTCCATGACTCGTCTATTCCCTGACTTCAAAACAGTGATGCAGCCTATCCACATAGATGATCTCGTGGAGCTTCTCGTACGTAGCACTGAAGAATACGACGGAGAAACACTTGAAGTCGCAGGCCCTGAAGAGATGACTCTACACGAGCTTGCAGAAAGAATTTACGGGAGGAGAGGCAGGCGAATCTATCCTCTGCCTTTCACTGAAGCAGTAACGAAGCTGGGTCTGAGGATAAGTCCTTTGCCCGGGCCTTTCAGCTCCGAGAATGTTGAATTACTGGATCAAAAGAACACTGTGGAAGTGAACGATGCAGAAGAGGAACTTGGCGAACTAAAGACAGTTTAAAGAGTAAATAGGCCTGAAAGTCGGATTTTTCTACAGGATTGTTGCTAATGTAATAATTAGGCCTACTGTTGCTATGATGCCTCCTGTGATCAGTGGATAGAGGTGTGGCCAGCTGTTCTGGTCGTTGAGCTGTCTCATTTCCATCCACGGCATTGTACCTCTCTTGAACCATCCTTTGATGTTTACCTGGCTGTCAACGAATTTCTCTGCTTTTCTCCATCCGAACAGGAAGTTGCCGATTACAGGGATTATGGACTGATAACGCATATGCATGATTCCTGTCTCATCTTTGAACATCAGGTCTTTACCGAACATGTATCCCGCTCTTCCACGGCCAATAATCTTTCCGTCCAGCATGGCACGTGAGCCTTTGACAGGCGAAGCATAGATATCAGACAAGAGCTCCATAACAGTTGTCTGCTCAAACTCTCCGTTAAGAGGGTACTGGTACACGTTCTTCCCTATTCTGCCTATGCCCAGTACAGCGATCCAGACACCGAGTGCAGCACCGTGATTCGCCGGAATACTGTTAGTTGCTACACCGTAGAGATACGCAGCAGGGACAGCAAATATCAGAGCTGTAGGGACTGCAAGCACCGCTAGATCCCTGAAGAAGTTCTTGTAAAGTCGTGCTGTGTCGACCTCGAACTTTTTCTTCAACTCCTCAAAGTCGAACATCGGATTCTCTGCGTCACCGGAAAGAGCCTTCACCCTTTTACCTGTAAGCGGATGAGTGGACTTCAACTCCAGTAGAGAGGCCCACGGATTCTTTATATCGAACAGGAAGGCCTTTGCCAGTGGCTCCCAGCTTTCAAGGCCTGACATGTTGTGATACAGTGCTCCTTTCTCCTCTGCCTGTTCAATATTCATTACACCCATCGACTCCGTGGCCTTCATCAGATCCTCGTTATCAGGACTAGCCATAACACCGTATGAAATCTTGATAAGCGCTGAAGACAAGTAATCCGGATGAGTATGCTTACCTGCGAACTTGTCAGCGTAGTACTCTCTCACACGTGAAAGATAGTATACAAGGTAACGACCGAGATAGTAGAAAACAAATGAGATAACTGCAAATCCTCCGAGAGCCATACCCTGACGGCCATCGTCACTTCTCAAAGCCGCTCTGTAAAGCCTGATAGCGATCAGGTAAAGTAGCTGGACGATAGTATTCGCCACAGTCATAATGATGAAGTCTCTGTTCGTGATATGCCCAAGTTCGTGCGCGTAGACTGATGAGGCCTCTTTATCATCAAGATATTCGAAAAGGCCTTCTGTCACCATTATACGTGAGTTCCAGCGTCCGCTTCCGTAAGTGAAGGCCTGTGGATTCGAGTCATGTATTATGCCTAGTTTTGGTGTGCTGTAGTCGTATTCGTCTGTTACTCTTTCAATTACTTCTGCTGATTCCGGGCTGATTTCTCTAAGTTCTTCTATGTCTATCCATCGCATATCGTAGAACCAGCTGTAAGTGAAGTCACTGATCTTCGGACTTACAAGCCACATCAGGAAATTAATCAGTATTACTGCTGCAAGTACGACGTAGAAGTTCGCTGCACCGATGAAAAATGCGAGGCCTCCAAGTACTGCGAAAAGGAAGGACGCCAGTAATCCAAGTGTGAATCCCGAGGCCAAGGCCAGCTTCATAGATAGAAGTATTCACGTGTAAGCTTCAAAAACTTTTACCTGAAATTATCTGGCTGTAGAGTCCATTCTTCTCCGAGGCCTACTCCGAGCTGGCCTTCCTCCAGTTCAGGGACACTGCAGTCCTCTACTCTTACAAGTTCAAGCTCCATATTCTTCTCAAGCCACTCAGGTCTTTCAGATCGGAAGCTTCCGTTTTCTTCAAAAGTTCCGTCTCTAAGGTCAAATGTCAGGTTCTCTGTATGCACTCCTGGCGTGAATCCGAATGAAGCCGATCCGTAAGAGGATTGGAATCCTGTCGGCAGTATACCATTTTCACCGGCGACACAGAAATCAATATTCCTCTCTCCTTGGTAATCAATCGGCAAGTATCCTGTCTTTGTGACTTCCAGTTCCCCGACAACTTGTTCCTCCTCTGAGAGAACAGCAGTGTCATCTAGCTGAAACGCTAGACTGATCTCAACGAAGAGGAGATTGTATGCGATTAACAGGCCTACAACAGTAGCCATAGCTGCTATTATCTTCTTGGCTTCTTTTTCGTCCGGGACCAGTTCAGGCCTGCTGTTCAGGATGTATCCTATAGAGGAGAATAGGCCTGCTGAGATCATTAGAATTACTATTATTTCTCCTGTTTCAGGGAAGAAGCTAGCCATCAGATACATCAGGAACAACACGTATGATCCTGCTGCTATAAGGAAGAAAACAGCCTTAAGTAAAGATTTACGTGTAGTGGCTATGAGCAGGGAAGAAGCGAAGACTGAGAATATTATTGCTGATACAGTGAAGCTTGATAGATCGTCAAGATAATCGAAGCCGAGGAAGGCTATAGCTATAACTGCGAAAACAGCTGAAGAACCGTAGAAAATCAATGGATAAAACTTTTCGACATCGATCATAATGCTTAATACAGGTGTGAAAGTCAAAAAAGCATCGCCTCCTAGAGGCAGATTATCTGGCTAGCTCTGCATCTACAAAAAACATGAAGAGCGACCATGAAAGGCCTAGGAGTGTGAAAGACAGGAATGATATTTGTATAACTGAGAGATCTAGAGGGTGCGTCAATGATGCGAATAACATAACGGCAGATAGGCCTCCAAGAAATAACGTGAATAATCTTATCTTGCGGAAGTCTTTGCCAGTGTAGATATCTCCTCTTATTTTCCAGTCAGAGAAAGGCGAGTTCCAGGCTATACCGGAACGTGTACAACTGTCCTGTATCAGATGTAAAACACATCCTACGAAGTATCCTGCCAGAAAAAATACTAGAGCAATATGAAGTAGGCCTGTGAAATAAAGGATTAGAAAAGCGTAGAGGCCTGTGAAAAACGTGAACGAGACTATGCCGATTATAGAATGTGAGAATTCTCTATGAGTATCACTTACAGAATGATTTCTGGAAAAGAAGTTGAAGAGTAGTACAGAAGGCCTGTGGATAACGTACTTCGTGAAGTATCCGAATACAGGAAGCAGAGGAGCCACAAAATCATTCAGTATCCGCCCTGTATCCCCCTTCAGGCCTCTCACATTTGAATGGAAGATAGCAGCATCCTCCGCATCAACATCAGGAACCAGAGATCCAATACAGACTCCAAAAACAAACACTAGGAAGAAAACAGGCTCTACTCTGAACAGAGGGCCTGCTATTATGAGGCCTGAAAAGAAAGATAGCATCAAGTGCTGACGCCCTAGCATAGAATAATCACTGAATCAATACTTGGCTGAGAAAAGTCATAAAGCAGTACAGGTTCAACGCCCAGGGCAGGGCTCGAACCTGCGACCACCACGTTAACAGCGTGGCGCTCTACCTGCTGAGCTACCTGGGCTTTCTATTGGATATTTGAGGAGGTTAGATTTTTAATACGTGGTCTATGTGTTTGATGCTCTGTAGAAACTTCTCACGTATTTATCCAAATACATCTTCTACTTTCGTTATTTCTCCTGGATTTTGTCCAAAGGCTCTATCAGGTATGTTGTATGTGACGTTGCCTGTTAGATAAGGCAAGTAATCGTCTTCAGTCGCTGGTTCGAAGTCACCTGCAGCTTCCTTCAAATCGGAAGCTATCTCTGCTGATACAGCAGGCTCTCTTGGAGGCAGACAATCAGGCATATGCAATTCATCTGCGTTTCTATCATTTACTTCTTGTATTCTGTCTCTTAACCATTCAGGTGTGTCAGCGGATGTGTATACTCCGTTAAGAATCACCTCCATTCTTTTCTGCGGATTATTATCATTGCCATCGTAATCATCTAGCTGTGGGCCTCTTACACCTGCAAAGCCCATTCCTCTGTCGTGGACTTCTTCTACAAAGTTGGAGGCCTCACACCATCCTTCGAACTCAAGACTGGTGTCTATTATATCCATATCTGCGTCATCTGCTTCTTCAAGTGCATCCCATAAGTTGTCAATATCTCCTCTGTAAGAAGCTGAAGTTACAGCATCTCCTCCTGAGGCCTGTTCAATGGCTTCAAGGCCTTCCCATTCGCAACTGAATGAACCTAATCCAAACAGACCTGTTCCGCAGTCGCTTGGAAGTGAGAAAAATATGCTGCTTTCTACCATGTCTCTTTCTTCTACCATTTCGTATACTTGAAGTGCTGTGTCAGGATCATCTCTGGTAGGTCCTTTGAGGTCTATTCTTGGCACCATGTTATGTCTATTGAAGTAATCAAGGGTTTCGTCAAGAGAGGGAATATACGCATATCTGTGGTGGGCAGATAAATTATGCTCTGCATCGCTGAAGTCTACGTCCTGGCTTCCCACAGTGTATTCCCAGCCATGCCAATCCGACATGCACGGTTCTCCATCACAGTATCCTCCTGAGTATCCTTCTGCATACTCTGCTCTAGCCTGTATGCCTACTAGATCTTCAGAATCCATTCTGCTTATTGCACCGGATAATGGTGTGTCCTGTGAGTGTGTACGTCTTTCACCCGTAGTATCATGATGTACGATAAAGTCATTATCATTTGTAACTCTGATATCGAATTCTGCTGATTGGAGGCCTATGAGACGTGTATTTTCGAAAGCTTGTATTGTGTTCTCTGGGGCCTGAAACATTCCTCCTCTGTGCGGAGATCCCAATCCTTCAAACTCAAACTGGTCCTCTCTTACCCATACTCCGCTATCAAGACATTCCCATTGTGTTCCATCCTCAGCTTCACGTGTAATTGGAGTATCTCTTGGACAAAGATGCCATTGTGCTCTGTCCACGCCTACATTAGAGTTAATGCATAGTAGATCACCGTAAAGCTCGTTTTTACCGGAAGCACCATCATTCACTCTCAAACTCCTTTCAACAGGATTTGAAACTTCTCCACCACTAAGACCGGTTCCATCCTGATGTCTATCGTCACTCATTTCATTGAACAAACCATATGCATTGTAATCAGTTGTAGCCTCTCCTACTAGGCCTTCATCAGCACTTCTATGATCCTGTTCCTCAAACTCAAATCCTGTAGTGTGTCTGAAAGTCTGCTGATTTCTTCTTAAAACAGTTCCAGGCGAATAAGAACGAAGCGTCACACCATCAGTATCAAGCTCATCAACTCCTGGTAGAAAGCCAAGATTAATTGATGAACGAGAATACCTATCTTCCTCCCTGTAGTAAATCTCACAGACATCTCCGCTTGACGCTAAATGATCGACGTACATAGATGCTCTGGAGGCCTCTGTACGTAATTCAAAATTATTAACATCTGGCCAGTTATCAGAATCAGCGTAGATATAAATCTGCTGACCTGCATCTGTCCCTGTATATTCAGAACTGACTGTCTCTATATCATGAGTACCTGCAAAAGTACTGGCTGAAAACAACGCCAAAACTAAAAACAGAAATAAGATACTGAGTAGGCCTTCCAAAACTCGCATGAGAAGGATTTAGTATCTTAGTTAATAAAATTTCTTAGAAAAAATACGTGGAAGTGAAGAGGCCTTTTGAGGCCTCTACTGGTTTTAATCAAGGAATGTCCTGTTCTCAATTTTCTCCGGCAGGTATTCGTTCGCAACGAACTCTAGAGAGTTAGCTGCAAGGGCCTGTTGTTCAACTCTGACGCCTTTGTCAAGCATCAGGTTAAGCTGTTTCTGCCAGGCGTCATTCTTCATCCATTCGTACTCCATGACGTCATGGATACGCTTGAAGTCTTTTGTCGGGCCTCCACTGTCCTTAGGTTTTCCTTTGAGGTCTTCCGTTACATGTTCCAGGCCATAGGCCTCGATGTCTTCCATGGTCATACCGATGAGTTTGGCGTCCGGTGTTGCCAAACGGTCGGACTGGAATGCCAGACTCATTGACCCGGATTTGATTACACTGTAGATGTAGTATCCGTAAGGGTCGCCGTCAGTGAATACATAAATTGGAAGATCCAGTTCGTTGTGCATCATGTTGATGAGTCTTCTTGCTCCACGTGCTGGCTGTCCTCCTGTTCCTATGATGATTGCGTTGTGATCTTTATGGAAGTCTTCTTCGACCAGTCTGTTAACCATCGCACTTGTCTCGACTACGAGTACGAATTCTGCTGAATGCTCCTCGAATTCAAGATGATCGACGATGGAGGGGATCGCCATTCCTGCTGATCCCATGCGCATAGCATCAATTGTGTCTCCAGAGTCATTGATTTTTATAGGGCCGAACAATCGTCCTTTCGGCTCTGCGAAGAGGTGAAGATCCTCTCTGATTGCACCTGTCGCTGTTTCAATGTCAACAACTACGTTGTTGGATTCATCCTGATCCTCAAACGTGTTCTCATCCAGGCCTGGAACGCTGTGCTTGAGCTGGTAGTATACCTCTCTGATCGATGCTGTGCGGCCTTCTTCAACAAGCTCTTTCGTCTTGTTAGCTACAAGCGTGGTCTGCATGAATTTCCTTGCGTGACTGATGTTGAGGAATTTCCTTGTAGAGTAACTATCTCCAAGACTCAATCTTCCTTCCTCTTCATCGTACTCAACGTTCGACTTAGACCTAACCTTTGTATCAATCGTCAAGTTGTCGTTTTCAGGATCTTCAAGCTGGTTTCTAAGTTTTCTCCCAAGACGTGTCAACCTGTCAAGGGTCGTCTCATCATTCGCTAGATCTTTCTTTGGCATATTATATCACCACCTCTGCTTAAAGCTGCTCGGGATTGTAATCCCGTTCAACCATCGCTTCAATCTGTTCCTGGATTTTATCTGAATCTCCTTCACCAGCAAGCTGGGCAATCGCAGGCCCCATCTCCTTGGCGTAGGACGAAAGCTTTCTCTTCTTCTTTTCCTGTATCTCTCTTCTCTCCTTTCTTCCAATGTATCTTCCAAGCTTTCTTCCGGCCTCCTGAAGCGCTAGCTTCATCTCTTTCCGGATCTTATCGTAATTGGCAACTGCCTCCTTCCCTTCCGAAGTGAAAGGCACCCAGACAGATGCGATATGCACTGAGATATACAGTGGGCCTTGAGGCCTGTTTCCTGTCTGACTTATGTTGTAACGATTCCAGGAAACCTCTTCAATTGCTTTTGTAGTAACACATGCACTTTTCTTGTAAAGTAGCGGCACTTTATTTGCGTATCTGAGCTCCGAGTAGCTTCCTTCGTCTTCAATATCTCCTCCCCACGCTAGGCCTACTTCTACCTGGAACGGATTGCCTTGGTAGACGCTTGGCTTTCTTGTGACTGCTGTGGAGAACTCTGGATTCAGTTCTTTTTCGAGGCCTTTCAGCATCAGGTCTTCTCCAAGAGGGCTTAGACAGTTTGTTGGAGGATTCTGAAGCTTTACTCTCTGCGCTGCGTTCAGCAGTTCCTCTACTTCGTCTTTGGAGAGAGTGTTAGGCCTTCTTCCGTCTTCTATATCTGCTTCTTCACAGATTTCCTCTGCACTTGTTCTTCCTACACGTGTGAATTCGCTTTGGAGGAAGCTGCTGATTGTTCTGGAGTCGCTGTTATCAATCATTCTCAGCATAACTCCAAGCTGCACTCCATGCGGGTGAGGCTTGATCTCTTTCGGAGCATCAGGTAATTCCTTTGATACACGCGGGTACTCTATCTTGTTGCCATCAGGCTCTCTCAAGACGATACGTGCGTAAGGGTTCATGATAGCTGTATGTTTGAGGTAGTTCCTTACGCTGTGGTGGCCTCTCGTGTATTTGGCCTCAATATCCATTTCAATCGTTGTTCCATGATCAAAAAAGTAATCTTTTACGCCTGAAAACTCATCGCTTTCAGGGTCAACGATCTCGTCTTCAAGGATTTCCGGCTCGTTTTTCTCCGTATCAATCCTTACGACGAATCTGTGGCAAGGCTCTCCTTTCTGTTTCGAGTATACTGTTACAGGCTCTCCTGTAGTTAGTTGTGCGTACATTGCGGAAGCCGAGATTCCGATTCCCTGCTGTCCACGGCTCTGCTGCAGTTTGTGGAACTTTGAACCGTACAGAAGCTTTCCGAAAACTTTTGGTATTGTTTCTCTATCGAGGCCTATCGCGTTGTCCCTGATCTCTACACGGCATTTCTCTTCTCCTATCTCATCGACCAGTACCTGGATTTCAGGTAAGATTTCATCTTCCTCACATGCGTCCAGTGAGTTGTCGACAGCCTCCTTTACAACTGTGATTATTGATTTTTGCGGGTTCTCGAATCCCAGCAGGTGCTTGTTTTTCTCGAAAAACTCTGCTACTGAGATCTCTCTGTGGTCTGATTCATCCTGTACCGGTTCTTCAATTCCATTTGGCATTTATTGATTAACACCTTTCTTCGCTTTAGTAACTTTCCAAACACTGGAAATGAGTTGAAAACTATTCACTTTTCTATCTTTACCTGATTTTTCTCAAGATAGTTATATGCAGTAGAGTGACTTGAGCCTTTAAGAAGCATCCTGATAGCTTCACGGGCAACCTCTACATTCCTGCCCTTGCCTATGATCCCTACTGTAGTACCGTAAATACTGATATCCGTCTCAGTCTGCTTTTCAACGTGGCGCCGAGTCTCACCGTCCCTGCCGATAACACGGCCCTTCAAACGCTGCTCTGAATTACTTGTATCTGCAAAATTCCCTATATCAATCAAGTACAGCATCTTATCCTTTTCAAGCAGATTAAACGCTCTTTCAGGACTGAAGCCTCGGCCTATAGCCTTAACTATCTCAGAGGCCTTCATCTCGGCTAGTGGATCGCCTTCTACGCGCGCCATATTATCCTCTATCTCCAGGGAGCACTCTGTGTAGTCCTCGAACTGTCTCTTAGTCTCACCGCCTTCTCCGATGAGAACTCCGACACGCTCCTCCGGGATACGAATCTCTCTCATAAAGGCCTCTAATAAGAAGTTGCTCTGCCAAGCTTTTTATACGTTGTAACGTTTCTTCGAGGCCTCTCAAGACTCTAAAACCTGTTTCAAGGCCTTCTCTGGATCAGCGTCTGCGCCCTGATCATTGAAGAAATTGACTACGTTTCTGATATCTCTTTCAAGGAAGTTCTGGGCCTCCGGATGCGTGGTATGGACTCCCTGAGCAAAATCGATCCAGACTAGGCGGTCTTTCTCTACAAGTATGTTGTATTCTGATAGGTCGCCGTGCACCAGTTTCTCATCGTGCCATAGATCACTTATATCGTTGAGTACCTGTTGTAGGCCTTCCTCCGGGTTCTCTATCTCCACATCCTTCAGTTTCGGGTACGGTGAGAACTCCTCTCCTATGAACTCCATGACTATAACGTTTTTCTGGAAGGCTACAGGTGTTGGGCAGTTCAGTATTCTGGAGGCCTTTTTCAGGTTCTTGTACTCTTTCTTACACCATTCATGTATTATGCTTCTTCTGTCGCTTTTGACGTTCCGGAATCTTTTGTCGCCTCTGAGATAGTCCTCCATCTCCCGAAATCCTCCTGCACGATACATGTATATCTTAACAGCAACACGTTCGCCTTCCACAGTGTCTGCGAGGAATACTACGGATTCCTTCCCGGACTCGATCACGCCGTAGATACGATCAAGTACATCCCTTTCCTGCAGCTTGATCAATGCCATCAAGGTATCGTGGTCAAGAACGTTTTCGAACGCTTTCCTGGCCTCTGAAGAATCGAACATTCTGCGGGCCTTCTCTTTCTCCCTGTCGTGTCTGTAAATGTCATCAGGCATTAAACCAGAAGGCCTCCAGAAAAAATATTATTTAAATTTTACAGGAATTCCTTGATTTCGTCGAGGTAGTCCTGATCTTCCAGCCAGCGGCTTTCTGCGTTACTGTAGCTGTTGACTATATCTCCTTTCTCATCGCCCTGAATCTTCCAAGGCTCTACAAGTACAACTGAGTCACGCTTCACGAAGAGGCCTCTCTTCTTGCTTCCAGGGATTCTACAGATTCTCTCGTTGTTGTCCGTACAGTAGACTCTGTACTTTCCGCCGCCCTCCTTCCTCAGGACGATTCCCAGTACTTCATCTCCTTCAGGTTCACGTACACGTCCAATCCCCTCCTCTCCATTATCATCAGGCATAATACACAGATACCCCGACAATCTTTTTAAAACGTTTCAGGCCTCCAACACAAAGAAAAAGAACAACTCAATCAACGACACCTTCAATCAATCTTGATACCTTCCCCTTCAGGCCTAGACTCCGCGCTTACTGATACGCCTACAAATATAATTTAATAGAGATCTGGAAGATTCAGTCAAATCTTACTGATACGACGTTTCTGTAGACTTCTTCGCCGTTTTGTTCTCCTACAAGTTCGTAGCTTCTTTTGATGTCTGGATCGTATTTGTCCCGGAGCATTGTCAGTATTTTTTTCGTGATTCTTTCTGTGGAGAGGAAGAAGTCATAGCCGTAGTCGTTTTTCTCAATGTTGGAGAGAAAGTCTTTCCGTGAGTCATTCGTTGCTTCTGCTGCTTCGTCGACTATTTCGTTGGATATTTCCTCTAGAGGCCTTTCTCCTCTTAGCTGTATCTTTACTTTGAAGAATCCTCCCTGAAACTTTGCACAGTCATGGCATTGGTCGTCCACGAATTCTACTTCTGTATCGTAGTAGTCTTTGATCGGGCCTTTTTCTGCGTGAACTCTCACGTGGAATCCTTCGTCCTCCCAGTACTGCAGCTGCATCTCCACTTCGTCCTTCGAGAAATCTGCGAACTTTGCACCCAGTTGATCCTGTACAGTGTATTCTTCAATCCATTCGCCGGATTTACGCATCCTTCCGCATACGCTGCATACAGTTATCTCTACCTGTCGAGGGATGTCCAGTAAATCATTCTTATCCGGGTAACAGTCCGCACACAGCTTCTTCTCATCACCGTAAAGCTCATCAGTCTCCTTACCACAACGCGGACAAAACTTCGAAAACTCCATA
>JALDAN010000037.1 GCA_022729355.1 Candidatus Nanohalarchaeota archaeon
AGTGTTCCTCCTATTCAGTTCTGGAAATCTTGTATGTACTGGAGGAAAGACGTATGAGGATGTCAAGAGAGGAATTGCCAACATGGAAGATGACTTGAGAGAAATTGGAGCAATGGAGTAAAGGCCTCCAAATCCAACTTCTATCTCTTTTCTATATTTTTTCTAAGGACAGGTTGCTTGCAAAGTAGAAGGGGAAAGTCATATGGTTCAAGGAAGTAAAATCTGTAGGCTGATAGTGAATAATGAAGAATTGGCAGTTGAGCTAGATGAGAAAGGCATTAAGACGTTCTTTATAGACTTACTTTTGAATCAGCAGGCAGGTAATACTCCGAATCCTAGATCTGTTTCCGAGAACTTAGACATGTTCTTTAAGCCTCCAGGCATGGATTTAACCGAAATAGACAAGAGGAAGTTAAAAGAGATAATTAAGTACACTGTGAAAGAAATTGATGAAGTTGTTTCGATTTTTGATGAAGATAATCTCTATAGAGGCAATTATCTTAACAAGCAAAGAATGAAAACTATTGAAAGAAGAGGTAAAGACAAAAATATTGGAGAAATCAGTCAAACAGAGATAGATAAATTCAAGCGTTTGAATATGGATCCGAAAAAAGTTTTTTACGCAGATAAAAATCTGAGTAAGGCGTGGGAGTATGTACCACAGAATAAAACAGGTTTTATCTTAGCTTACGATCCAGAATATTTCGAAAAACCTATTCCTGAAGACCATTATCTGTACATGATAAAGAGAGGAGATTTCAAAGAAGCCTTGAAATTATTGTTGATCATCCGGAGAACGTACTAATCAAGCTAATTTGCCTAAAGATATAATCGATTCGATATTTTCTATAAAAATAATTTTCTGGTGACTCAAGGATTTTTCAAAAAAAAGATCTACCGATTGTTTTTTCACTTTTATCAGTTTAGATACAATTTGTATCTATGGATTACGGGGAGGCGGTAAACGATTTCGAGGAGTTCTTCTCCAGTAAATACTATGATAGGGTTAATGAAGTCATAAGAGATGGCGAAGAATCCATAGTAGTTGATTTCCAGCAGATGGATGCATTTAACTTCGAATTAAGCGAATACCTGAAAGACAATCCACTATCAGCTATTGATGCAGCGGGAGAAGGTCTTCTAGGAGTTGATCTAGTTACAGACGAGGAGATAGCAGTAAGATTCGGCAACATGCCAGAAGAAGACTTCGTTCTACTCAGAAACCTTCGTTCAAAGCATCTAGGCAACTTTATCCCTGTAGAAGGCATGATCAAAAGAGCCTCCCAAGTCAAGCCGGAAGTTGTATCAGCAGAATTCCAGTGTACTAACTGCGGAGAAATCGTTGAAAAAGAGCAGGACTCATCCAAACTGAAGTCTCCATACAAATGCGAGGCCTGCGGAAGCAGAAAGTTCGAAGTATACAACAAAATTATGACAGACACTCAGATCGTGACTGTGGAGGAGAATCCGGAGTCGAGAGAAGGATCTGAACAGCCACAAAATCTCTCTGTACGGCTGGAAGGTGATCTAGTGGATCCAGACTTCCAGAAGAAGATAATCCCTGGAAACGTCGTTCATATAACAGGAGTGCTGTGTGAAAGACCTCTGAAGAAAGATTCAAAGAAATACGATGTCTACTTGGCGGCTAACAATGTGGAGCCTACAGAACAGGAGTTCGAGCAGATAGAGCTTACAGATGAAGAGGAAGAAGAGATAAAACAGATGGGGAAGGATCCTGATATTTTTGAGAGGATCGTCGCATCAATCGCACCATCAATCTACGGACATGAACAAATAAAGAAGGCTATCGCCCTGCAGTTATTCGGAGGAGTAAAGAAATCCAGGGAAGACGGTGTCAAAAGCCGGGGAGATATACACATACTACTTATCGGAGAGCCTGGAACAGGAAAATCACAGCTCCTCAAGTTCACAGGAGAACTGGCTCCAAAAGGCCGCTACGTCGTCGGAAAAAGCAGTACAGGAGCAGGCCTCACAGCATCAGTTGTGAAAGAAGAATCCACGGGAGAGTTCAGTCTTGAGGCTGGAGCAGTAGTCTTGGCGCATAAAGGAATGGCAGCAATCGATGAGATTGACAAGATGGCAGCAGAGGATCGATCATCTCTGCACGAAGCGATGGAACAGCAGCAGATATCTGTTTCCAAGGCAAATATACAGGCAACACTTAACGCAGAGACTTCGATTCTGGCAGCAGGTAATCCGAAGCTAGGCCGTTTTGACCCTTATGAGCCGATTCCGCAGCAGATCAATATCGGAGATACTCTTCTCTCACGTTTCGACTTCATCTTTCCTGTAAAGGATCAGCCGGATAAGGAGAGGGATACCAAGTTGTCCAGTCAGGTGCTTCAGAATCACTTGGATCCTGAGGAGACTGATGCAGAGATCGATCAGATGAAGCTCAGGAAGTACATTGCATATGCTCAGAGGAAGAGGCCTGAACTGACTCAGGAGGCTGCGGATAAGATTCAGGACTTCTACATCAGTATGCGTTCAAGAGGATATGATGAGGAAGGAAACAGCGTACCCATCACAGCTAGACAGCTGGAGGCTCTTGTAAGGATTTCGGAGGCCTCGGCACGTGCTGACTTGGATGACAAGGTTACTGAGAAAGATGCTGAAAGGGCTATAGAGATACTAAAGTACTCGTTGGAACAGGTCGGTGTTGATCCGGAGACAGGTGAGTTTGACGCCGATATAATCGAGTCCGGAGTTTCAAGCTCTGAGAGAAACAGACTTCAGAGCGTCAAGCACATAATCAACGAGATGGCTGGTGATGGAGATGTAGAGATAGAATCAGTCCTTGATAGAGCTGAAGAGGAAGGATTCGACAGAGATGAAGCAGAAGACGTGATAGAAAGACTCAAAAGAGATGGAGAACTCTACGAGCCAGAACAGGGCTCCATCCAGAAGATATAGATCCACTTGTTTTTATCATGTACTTGGCAAAGCTACTTTAACGGGAGGCCTCCATATGTTTGTTGTGATGGAAAGGAAAGGTATCACTCCGGTAGTGGCAGTAGTACTTTTGATGCTTGTCACTATATCAGGATCCGCACTTCTTTACGAGGCCTTTACTGCTGCGCAGGATCAGGCAGAGGAGTTCGACACTGATCTTGATCTTACAACAGACAGTTTGAGGATTGAAAGCTGCTGGATGGAAGAGGGTGAAGATACACAGCTTCATCTAAGTATCAGGAATGAGGCCTCTGCGACTTTGAATGCTTCTGAGATTCCTTTCAGAGTAGAGATGGAGCCGCTTGAGCAAGGATCTAATTTGAGTGTTGATCAAGAATTAGTAAATGCTCAGGATACTTTTGTCGCCACTTTGACGAATGATGAGGCTTGGACAAGTGACACTCGTATAGATATAATTACTACAGATGATACAATTGAGTACCGGTGTTTCCGATTGCCGAATTAGTAAAGAAGGCTTTTTTTGGCTTTGAGGGCTCTGTTCAAAATTTCTTTCTAACGGTTGCCGGTAAGTTTCTTAAGAGTAAGAATTGGTTTTTTCTGTATGCCACAGCAAAGTAGACAGGTAGCTAAGATTACTACGACTCGGGAGCTTAACTCAGGTAAGTATTTTCAGCAGGAAGGTTTTGATCCGAATTATCTGTTGACTCCTGAAGGTAGAAGAATTTCTCGTGGAAGATTAGTGGCTACTGTTGTAGACACTTTTGTTAACGAGGATGAGACTTATGCCTCTCTTACTGTTGATGATGGAGAAGATACTATTCAAATCAAGTTCTTCAACGAGCTTGAACTGATGAGAGACTTTAGTACTGGTGATATAATCGAAGTAGTTGGAAAAGTACGCGAATATCAAGGAGAGATCTACTTCAATGGAGAAATACTGAGGTCGCAGAAACCTGTCAAAGAATTCCTTCACAAGCTCCGCTACAAGAAGCACGTTGAGGAATGGAAGCAGATGTATGATACCATCAAACAGCTCAAGGAATCGGGTAAGAGTCAAGATGATATAGAGAAGGAAATGGCAGGAAAGCTTAATGCTGAAGAAGTAGACGCCGTACTACAGAGCTTCGGAGAACACTTTGATACGGTTGAAACAGAGGAAACAGTTGAGAACCTTGAAAGAGATGTGCTTGACGCTGTAGAAAAACTTGATGAAGGAGAAGGAGCAGACTACAGCGAAATCCTTGAAACTGTAGAAGATGCAACAGAGGATCAACTAGAGGACACGATCAACTCACTGCTCTCCGATGGAACATGCTACGAACCAAAACCAGGAATGATTAAAAAGTTGTAAAAAGTTTATCTAACTAAGATTAGTTATGGGAATTGGAAATGGATGGATGCCTTACGAATGTTATGAGACCGTACCAGAATATTCTCCGGAAAGTCATATGATCTCGGAGGGTATGGAGGGAGTTAGTGCTTCTTATCAAGTTCCAAATCACGAACAATATGATGCTGAAGAAGCAGCCACAGTTAGTACAATCAGGGTAACTGATATCATTAATAAACTCACTCCTTAATTGATTTTCATGACAGATGACTATGAAGAACTACTGGAAAAAGGCCTTGATGAAGTGCCTGAGGATACAGGGAAAAATGAGAGATTTGAGCTTCCAGAGGTAGATACACGAAAAGATGGTTCAAAGACTATTGTAGTAAACTTCTCTAAGATAGCTGAAAAATTGTCAAGGGAAGAAAAACATCTTTCAAAGTACCTTCAGAATGAGCTTGGTACTGCTGGAAGAATAAAAGACGGCGAACTTGTACTGAATGGAGAGCTTCGTAGAGGAAATGTTCAGGGCCGACTGGAAAACTTCGCTGATGAATTTGTCTACTGTCCTGAATGTGGTAGTCCTGATACCAAACTAGTTAAAGAGAAAGGAGTAGAGCTACTGAAATGTCAGGCCTGTGGAGCCAGAAATCCTGTATAATCGCTTTTTGAACTTTCTAACATTATTATCTCCTCTTATTTTTCAAACAGCAAAAAATATCCTCATTTAAAAGAGTTTAATTAGGTTCTTGTATTATTCACTTGAGGTGTTAATACATGACAGAACAACCAGAAATGAACGAACAGCAGATCATGCAGCTATTCCAGCAGAAACTAGGCAACCTAGAACTTACAGTTCAGGCCCTACTAAACGTCCTAGAGGAAGAAGAACTAGTTTCACAGGAAGACATCAACGAAAGAGCACAGGAGATCGTTGAAGAAATGCAGGAACAGCAGGCAGAGATGCAGGATCACGATCACGACCACGATCACGAACATTAATCTGTTCTTCCTGCAGAAACTGCGAAAGCCAAATTCAAGCCTGTTGCAAGACAGGCCTCATACCTATATTCTTCATCAAATAAACTTTTCCGGATTCTTACCGCCTTTAATAACCTCTCTGTAGTACTTACATCTTTCAAAGCAGTTCTCGTTGTCTGCATGACCTTTGGCTTTACAAGTCTCTCTTCCGTGAGTAATCAACAGTCTGTGGAAGCCGTACTTTATCTCATCAGGCACTATTTCATCGAGAATACTGTGTGTCTTTTTACGTGAAGCATTCTCTGGCACTAACCCGAAGCGACGTGAAATCCTGTACACATGTGTATCTACAGGTATCACAGGCATCTTGAAATGGAAACACAGAATAACGGCCGCAGTCTTCGGGCCTATTCCAGGAATCCCTGTCAGCCAGGCCTTAGCCTCCTCCACAGGAAGATCATTCAGAAACTCAATACTGTAGGCCTCATCGCCAGAAAAATTTTCGCCGTGATGTTCTCTGACTATCTTCAGAGCTTCCTGTATCCTTTCCGCCTTTGTAGGGCCCAGGCCTGCAATCCTGATCGTGTCAACAAGCTCCTCATACTCAGCATTTTCAACTTCCCTCCAGCTACCGTACTTTTCATTCAGTTTATCATAGGCCTTGTCTCTATTGATATCATTCGTGTTCTGCGAAAGAATAGTCTCTACAAGGTACTCGGTCCCGGTCATCTCACTCGGCTCAGGAGCCTCACCATAACGCTCCCTTAGGCCTCTGTAAATATTCCTTATCTCTTTCTCCGACACGTTTTCCGGATTCATAATTATCTTTACCTCGGCTAGAAACGAGTTATCTGGAAGTTATAAAATACGTCCGGTGATACAGGCCTTGAGGAATCAAAGCCTCCCAAGTACTCTCCATCCACATTTTCACACAGCCTTCTGTCTCCGAGAACGTAAATATCTCCTTCTATCTCTTTCAGTGCTTCATTCACTAGTTCAACGTGATCAGCGGCCTGTTCGTCTCTTTTTCTCTCGAAGCGTCCCTGTGAAAATCCTCCTTTCTTCTGCTCGCTGTCTACACGTGTCTTCACACGATCCACTTCCTCTACATCTCCTGAGGACTCGCTGAAGATTCTTGTGTGTCCTCTTTCCGCCAGCACCCAGTACTTCTCCTTTTCAATAAACTCTAGAATCTTTTCGGGCCTGAACTTCTTATCCAGATGCCATTCTGTCTCAAAGAAAGGCCTCGTCTTGATCTTCAGCCGGAAAAAGTCTTCATCTGTAAATGTGACGGTGTTTTTTTCTTTTATTTCCCTGAATGCTCTCTGACTTGCTGAGTTCTTCAAAGCCTTCGAATCCGTGAAATCTTCTTCAGAGCTGTAAACTGTTAGTAAATCCTTTTTCTCTGAATTAATTGTCGACAACTTGTTCAATCCTTCAACTGCTGCCCTGAATGAAAGGCCTCTCACCTCTCTGGTCTCTTTTTCTTTCTCTTCTTTTTCCTGTGTCTGGTTTTCCAGTTTCTGCCGTAGCTTTTTGAGTTCTTTATCTACTTCCTGTTTTTCTGTTGATAGTCGGCTTCTGCGGTCTTTCTCTGCCTCGAATCTTTTCTCCAATCTTTCTCGGTCTTCTTTACAGGCCTCAAGCTCTTTTTCCAGTTCCTGGATTTTCTCTTTCAGTTTCTTTTTCCCTGTGATTTTGCTCCAAGGACTCATGTTTTCTGGATGTGTTATCCAGCTTTTTTACTGTTTCAGTTGATTTTCAGAGCTGCTCTGTTGTGCAAAACCCTTTTAAATTTCGGCTGTCAGGTGTTTGTTAGTTGATAATGATGACTGAGATGACAGTTGAGGAACTTGATCCGGAAGCTGATGATGTTGAAATCACAGGTAAAATCGCTGAGCTACCGACTCCGCGTGCAGTTTCAACACGTTACGGACAGAAAAGAATAGTGACAGTAGTATTTGAAGATGATACAGGGAGAGTAGATCTCACACTATGGGAAGAAGAAATCGATGCAATAGAAGAAGGAGCCAAGGTAGAGATCGAAGGAGCCTACGTCCGCGAATGGGCGGATGACATCCAGCTCAACATCAGCAGAGACGGAAGCATCCAGCA
>JALDAN010000040.1 GCA_022729355.1 Candidatus Nanohalarchaeota archaeon
GAATACTCAGAAGAAAAAAGATAATGCCGGATGATTAAGAGGCCTCTATCTCCTTTACTCCTGACTCTGGTATGCTGCAGATTCAAAAGCAGCCCAGCCGTTAGCCATGGAATCCAGCATGGATGTGAAGGACTTGGCCGGCTTTATGACTTTTCTGCGGCCTTTAGAGCCTTCTCTCGAATCACGATACTCCAGATAATCATATTGGATTACACCTAGACGCCGCAGTTTCGGCAAAATATTGTTTTTCAAGTTAGATAGGCCTTTCTCATGTCCCCACTCCGGGAATGCATTCAGTTTCTCTGAATCGATTTCACCTTCCTGTTTAAGCTCCCTCAAGAAGATCTTGGCATACTTGTTTCTTTTAGGCGACTGTTCATGAGGGAAAATCAGATCCACAATTTTCTCCCAGTTCCAGGCCCTGTCACTCAACTTGTACTTCTGCCTGTCCTCCGGAATTGCTATAGAGTTTTTAGTTACAATAGTTGAGGACTTTCTTGCGTGCTCATCAACAAAAGGATGATCATCTCCCATACCACAAAAATTAGATAAAGAAGGTATAAAAGTTTCTCAGGAGAATGCGCCAGATACAGACCGCATCAAGGATCTGAGGCCTGAAAACATGTATGTCGCAAAGATCCATGCCAGTACAAAAAACATGAACAGCAGATAGTTCCCTCCTGCTCCTGAAGATGTAATACTGAATGAAGGAGTTATTAGAGAAATCTCCATGAAAAGAATAACAAGACATCTTTCTTAAATAGATCTATCTTTATGCTTCAACAAAAACACAGTGTCTAGAGTAATTTATCAATTTTTTCTTCCAACAACTTCTTTATGAGCTATGAAGAACTCTCACGTGAAGAACTTGTAGAGGTCTTGAAGGAGATAGAGATGCAGTTTGACGAGGCTAAAAGTGAGAGGGATAAATACGAGGAACTTGCGAAGAAGACGAAAGCTGATTTCGAGAACTACAAGAGGAAACAGGATGAAAGAAAGGAGAGATGGCGGAGAGAGGCCAAACAGGAACTGGCTGAAGACCTGATAGAAGTAATCGACAATCTCGAAAGAGCACTGATGGCAGCCGACGAAGAAACAGCAGTAGTCAAAGGCGTCGAAATGGTGAACGAACAACTCTACGACACACTAAACAATGAAGGCCTCGAAGTGATAGAAGCAGAAGGAGAGTTCAATCCAAATATCCACAAAGCCGTGGAGACGAAGGAACATAAAGAATATGAGCCGAAGACAGTGCTTGAACAGAAGAGGAAAGGCTACAAATTCAACGATAGAGTGCTGAGGCCTGCAGAAGTAGTTGTATCTGAAAAGTCCGATAAAGTATGATAGAGGCCTTATTTCATGAAGTTTTAGAGCACTAGTTTTCTTGATGTAATTGTTTTAAATTTTTTATCGACGTAAACAAAAATGTAATAAGGTGTAAATTAAATATGAGCAGAATTATCGGGATTGACTTGGGAACTACTAGAAGTGCGATGGCGACTGTAGAGGATGGAGAGCCTAAAATTATAGAAAATAAAGAAGGAGAAAGAGTTACACCCTCAATTGTAGGGTTTGACGACGGCGAGAGACTTGTAGGTAAGCCGGCGAAGAATCAGTTGCTGACTAACGAGGAGAACACCGTTAAATCAATCAAGCGCCACATGGGAGAAGATTACGAGGTGGAGCTCGAAGGAGAAGATTACACTCCTCAGGAGATTTCTTCAATGATTCTGCAGAAGTTAAAGAACGATGCAAAGGATAAGCTTGGAGATGAAGTAGATCGTGCAGTGATCACTGTGCCTGCACACTTTGATGATACTCAGAGACAGGCTACGAAGGATGCTGCAGAAATTGCAGGCCTTGAGGCAGAAAGAATTCTCAACGAGCCTACTGCAGCAGCTCTTGCATACGGTCTTGACGATGATAATGACAAAACCGTACTTGTATATGACTTCGGAGGCGGAACGTTCGATGTAACAGTCTTGGAGATGGGAGACGGCATCTACGAGGTCCTTTCGACAGAAGGAGACAACGATCTCGGAGGAGACGATTTCGACGAGAAAATCGTTGAACACGTTCTAAAGAACTTTGAGGAAGAGCATGGCGTAGGTCTTTCAGATAACAATGAAGCCATGCAGCGTATCCGTGAGAACGCGGAAGAAGCCAAGAAAGAGCTTTCTTCCCGCGAATCAACCAAGATAAGCATCCCGTTCATCCATCAGGAAGACGGAGAAACATTCAATTTGGATCAGGAACTCACACGCTCCAAATTCGAATCACTTGTAGAAGAGCTTATTCAGAGGACTACAGATCCAACACAGAAAGCTATGGAAGATGCAGATGTGGAATCAGCAGATCTGGATGAAGTAATCCTTGTTGGAGGAACAACCAGGGTGCCTGCTGTGAGAGAGCACGTACAGGCGATTACAGGCCTACAACCAGATAAATCAGTGAGTCCTGATGAAGCTGTAGCACTTGGAGCAGCTATCCAGGCAGGAAGCATCGAAGGAGAGATGGATGACATCCTACTTCTTGACGTGGCGCCGCTGAGCTTGGGAGTGGAAGTCAAGGGAGGCCTTACAGAGACCTTGATTGAGGAAAATACCACGATTCCGGCAGAAGAATCCAAGACATTCACGACTGCACAGGACAATCAATCTGTCGTGACCGTGCATGTTGTGCAGGGAGAGCGTGAAATGGCTCGAGACAACAAGTCTCTTGGACAGTTCAACCTGGAAGGCATCCCTCCTGCTCCTGCCGGGCAGCCACAGATACAGGTTACTTTCGAGATCGATGCCGACGGAATCCTCCAGGTGTCCGCAGAGGAGAAACAGAGCGGTGAAGAAGCCTCTATCACCATCGACGAGGCCTCACGTCTCGACGAAGAAGAGATCGAACAGATGAAGGAAGAAGCGGAGAAACATGCGGAAGAAGACGAGAAAAGAAGAGAGTTCATTGAGACCAAGAACAAGGCAGATCAACTGATCAGTCAGGCCCGCGACCAAATAGAGGAACACAGCGATAAAGTTGATGAATCCGTGATAGAAGGCATCGAGATGAAGATCGATGATTTAGAGGAGTTCCGTGAAGACGTGGAACTTGAAGACAAGGAAGAACTGGAGGAGAAAGTTGAAGGCCTTGAACAGAAGCTTCAGGAAATCGGTAAAGAGATCTACGGCAGACAAGAAGGAGGCCCAGGCGGAATGGGTGGCTTCGATCCAAGCAACATGAGCGAAGAAGATCTCAAGCAGGCCGCTCAAAACATGAATATGAATCCAGGAGAGGCCTCAGACGAAGTCGTAGACGCCGACTTCGAGGAAGTGGATGAAGACGATGAAGAAAAGCAGTGATCAGTCTGCTGTGGCTCTTTGCTGGGAGGCCTAGAAAAAAGGCCTCTGTTCCACCAATTCTTTTTATCAACTATTTCAAATTAGGGAATAAGGGAGAATCAAGAGGCCTCTAATCCATGAAAATTTCTCGTAAAGCTATGGCTGTAATAGGTATTTTATTGGCTGCATTACTAGCTTTGTATTTTACAGGGTATTTGGAGGATTTTGCAAGGCTTTTTGTCGATCCTTCTTATCTTCGTGATGTAGTAGAGCCTTACGGATATTTTGCTGCATTAATTTTGATTGGGCTCCTGCTGGTTCAGAATATTATCTGGATTATACCTGGTTATGGACTTGGTATTGCTGGAGGCTTTATCTTCGGGCCTTACTGGGGTACATTGATCATATTTGTTGGTACTGTCATCAGCACTGCATTCGCTGTAATTATCTCCGACCGCTACGGCAGGCCTATAGTGAAAGAAATAGTGGGTAAGAAGCAATTGGAGAAATATGATAATCTTACACAGTCAACTGATGTCTGGCCTTTCGTCCTGATGGTTATAGTTCCTGTAATACCGGATGATCTTGTAGCTTATCTGGCAGGCCTATCAAATCTTGACTCAAAGAAAGTTATTATCGCTGTCTCACTGGCCAGACTTCCGGGAGTAATAGCACTAACAGTTTTCGGAGATGGAATAGCCACAGCGAACTACCCGCTTATGATACTAGTCTCAATAGCAGTAATAATACTTGTAATAATCTCCGTCTACAATAAAGAGAAAATAATAGCATTTATCAACAGCAGAGGATAAAAAAACTTAGTTGAAAAAGTAATCCGGGCCTTTTTCTTTAAGTAAATCTATAGAAACTTTTTTTGAGTCTATATCACCTGATTCTCTGCCGCGATAGAGAAGGGCTTTTGAACCATCGTACTCAGGATTTTTTTCACCATAAATAACAGGCCGATCATACATTCCGTAGGCCTCACCACGTTCATCTTCTGGAACATCGATCCCTGCCTCTCTCAGGATCCTGTTGTGCACCTGTCGTATCTCCATAACCTCATCAACTTCAGAGGCCTCATTCTCTGGAGTCTTGATCATCAACGGCACGTTAACCAAGTTCCTGTTGACAGAAAAATGGTGTCCAAATCCATCCTCTTCACCCAGTAACTCTCCATGATCCGCACATACAACTATCAAGGAGTTCTCGTAGAGGCCTTTCTCCTTCATATCCTCGATTATCTCTCCAAAGCAGTGATCAAGATACTCTACTTCAGCGTCATACAGCTTCCGGATTTCCTCCTCTTCCTCCTCCAGTATATTGCCAGAGTACTCTACCGGCCTCGATTCAAGATCAGCAGAATCCTTTTCAACACCATGTCTTTCTCTATACTCTTCAGGAGGCCTGTAAGGATAATGTGAGCCAACTAGATTGCTGTAGAGGAAGAATTTGTTATTTTTATTTTTCTCAAGAAATCTTTCTGTGCCTCTAATCTGTTTACTAAGATCTGTGATGCTTCTCTCCATTTTCAAAGTGTTAAATAAGGATACCTGTAGGAATAGTTTTTTACGCACCGTTTTCAATATTTTAGAATTCTGCGTGTACCTCCATATGCCTTGAAAATAGTTAGAGATATCCGATATTGTTTTAGTCTCGTCAAATCTCTTCATAACTCCTGTAAGAGGGATCATCCACGTATTATTGTGTATAGCTCCAGTAAAGTATCCCTCCTTCCCGAGTTTTTCCTGAAGAAGCATTATATCGCTATTGACGAATGGCTGGGCCTGTGTAGCACCGTGTTGCCAAGGATAAAGGCCTGTAAGCAGAGAGGCCTGTGATGGGAAGCTCCAAGGAGCCTGACTGTAGGCGTTGTGGTATGTTTCTGCGTCCTCTGAGAAGGCCTGAAGGTTTGGTGTGAAGTCGACTTCCTTGTTGTATGGTGATATTCTGTTTTTTCTGAGCGTGTCCAGGACGATCACTGCGATATTCATCTTTTTTTGCTCAGCCCCTTGCATACATTGAATTGAAAACATTTGTTTTTAATTAACTGTACTAGAGAAATCAAAATGGCACGTGAACTTGAAATAGATACGTATGATGGTGAGAGGAATCCTTTTATTGAGAAATCTTATCTTGGAGGCCTGAGATCGAAGTTGAATATGGTTCTGGTGATGATTGCAAAGGTTATGCCTTTCCAGTTCAAGCAGAGGCTTCTGAGGATGGCAGGTACAGAGATAGGTGAGGATGTGTTCATCTCCCATGGCACGTATATCGATGGAAGACATCCAGAAAAGATCTCTATCGGCGACAACACTCTGATAGGTTCACAGACACGGATTTACGGCCACGCAGCTACAATGGATGAATACAGGATGGGCAGAGTGGATATAGGCGACGGCGTGCTTATCGGAACATCTTCGATCATACTTCCTGGAGTGACAGTAGGAGACGGTGCACAGATCGCTGCAGGCTCACTCGTCAACAGAGACGTTGAAGAAGGAGAATTCGTTGGAGGAGTGCCGATAAAGAATCTTGATTAGATTGTATTCAGGAAGTGGGTGATAGCTTCGTTACCTCTTTCATAGTATCCTGCATGGCCTCCTGCATCTATTTTATGGTCTGTATAGTTATCCGGGGTTTCTCCTTTGCTTCCTCTGTTACCTATCGCACTGCGAAAAGGACTGGGATAGAGTAGATTTAGAGTTAAATCGTCCGGATCCCAGTAGTTCTCAACTCTACCTGTTTTTTCTTCCAGTACTTCACCGTACTTCCCTTCTAGAGATACCGCTGATGAATCTAAGGCACCTCCCAGAAATGTAACAGATTCAACCTGTTCATCTTCTTCAAGGCTCTGTACAGTTTCTGCTACCAGTCTGCAACCGAGAGAATGGCCCTGTAGTCTTATATCTGTATCAGGTAATTCCTCCGAATAGTCAGATACAAATTCAGCTAACCTTTCAGCACTTCTA
>JALDAN010000013.1 GCA_022729355.1 Candidatus Nanohalarchaeota archaeon
AGTATCTTCAACTACATCTCTATCAAGGCCTTTATCTCTCCATAGTGGCGGAGCTACTGTTATCTCCCTATCCTGTTCACTGTAGAATATTCTGGCTGCCCTTGTCTCTCCATCTGATAGATCATATATAGAGTTAGCTACAGTATAACTAGGCCTTTCAATATTATGGATAATGCCTTCACCGGCCCAGTCGAAAGCCGTGAATCCTGGTGATCCGCTGAAGAATGCGACTCCCAAAGCAGTTTTCATACAGTCATCTCTGTACTGTTCTGAATCAAATTCTCCTGAGACAGTATTTTCGTAGAGGCTTTGAAGGGATTCTGCGACAACCTGTGCCGATTCATCCATTAAATCAATACCTCTCTCAAGATCAGTACGGCATTGCTTTTCACCTTCGCTCCACAACTCATCAATCATTCTGTGGTATTCACTTCTTCCAAAACCTGGAGGAGTAGTTATACAGGCCTCTTCACTAGTGGGGAAGCGAATTTCTGTTGAAGAATCTTGTTCAAGTATGTTTTGCCAGTCAGTCATACTCAATACTTTATGCAGCCAAATTTATATTGATTTAATCCGGCCATTCACAGCCTCTTTCCTGAGCTCGTTCCTCTGCTTCTTCTGCAGCATCTTCATCATCGTCTTCAACAGCACTTAAGTAATCATTTTCAAGCACATTACATATCTGAGAATCTGAGTCAGCTACATCACTAAAAGTGCTAAGAGAATCTGTAGTCGAAAAAATCAGAGTCATAGACACCATAATAAGTACTGTAGCCGCCACCAGTAAGCTGAGTGTCTTCTCCATTTCTAAATCACTTCAAGAACTCCACACAATAACTATGGAAACACAGTAATTAATTACCTTCCCTACTATCAACAAAAGACAAAAAATACTCCCGCCACATTCAAAAAATAATGAACAGCGATCAGAAACTCTTCAGAGACACCGTCGAAAACATCAAGGCCTGGATACCTCCCGAAGAAGAAAACGGGGAAGAGGCCTATGAATCTCTTTACAGCTTTCTCTCCGAAAGAACTAACATTGGAAAAGACGGCTTCCTCTCCGAGAAGAAACAGATCCCTGTAAAAAAGGACTCAGGCCTCATCTCCATAGGAGAGAGGACGAAAGTAAAGATGATTGAAGGATTCGATGAAGAGAGCATGGAGGAGGCCTCGGAACTAATTGAATCGGCTGAGGGCTACGTTGTTGTAGTTGCCTGTGGTATTTCCGATGTTAAGTCATGGAGGATGCTTGAGAACGATTACAGAGGTACCAGAGGCCTTGATTTACAGGTTGATTTTGTCTGGAAGGAGGAGCAGTTCTTCGGTGTGGACAAGTACTGAATGAAAGAGAAATCAGTTTTCTACAAGTGTGACTTCTTCGAGTTCTTCTACGCCGCCTTCATCGCCTATAGTCACCGAATAGGCCTTTCCTGAGTCCAGTGAGGCTGCGTTGATCGCCTGCGTACCAAATAACTCTTTACTACCGAAGTCCTCGTGTACGTGTCCTGAGGCCCAGAGTGCTGGTTTATGTTTGATAAGTATTTCACGGAACTGTTCAAATCCGATTCTTTTCCCGGAGTGGACTCTGTCGTTCAGTTTTTTCGGCGGGTAATGTGATCCGATTATAACTTTGGAATTGTCGCGGTCTTCAAGCAGTTCATCCAGTTTATTTTTGATATCCTCTGGGAAATCTCCTCCGATAAGTACGAGGAAGAATTCTTCATCTATATCCGCTTCTAGGAAGTTGTAGACAGGTATAGGGCCGTCCATGAACTCATCACTGAACATCATATCTCTGTTTCCTGTACATCCAAGCGCTGGGATGTCGATCGCCTCGAAAAGCTCCTCGGCGTAGTTCTCATCCATGAAGTCACCGAGATTCAGGAAAATATCGTATTCGCCGCTGTTCACCTCCTCTATAGCCGCTTCCTTCAAAGGTTCATCAGCGTGAAAATCACTGGTGACAAGAAGTTTAAGCCCCATACAAAACACTCAAATCATTAAATCCTTTTAAGTTAAACTGAAAAACAGGATGGAACTGCAGAAAAAACCCGTAGAAACATACTTTACAGAAAAACTCGATGACCACGTCGTAATCGATGAAAAACTGGCCTTACTACTTCTACTTCTAGAGGAAAGGCCTGGAGTTCTTGTAATGAATCCGGAACTGGATGACCGCAAAATACTGAAACAGTTCGCACAGGAATTCGATCTGGAACACCTCTACACAGGCGGTGAAGGAGAAAGAGGCCTCAAAGACAAGTTGTTGCATGAGGATTCCAGGATGTTCAAGGGAGGGTTCTTTATAACAGATGAAAAGGAGCGATTCAGGATTCTGAAGGAAAGCGAAGGCCGCTTCTACGGCTTCTCCGACAGGGCTGTCGGGAGATTCCTGGGATACCCTGAAGATGATACAGAGTACTTCGCAGAGAACGTCGTAGAAGGACATATTGAAAGGCCTACAAGAGAGAAAGCCGAGGAACTTGTCTCAGAAGGAGTACTGAAGAAAAGTGATCTGAAGTATCTTGAACTGGTATCGTACGTTCCAAGGCCTCGGAAAGAGAATATAGTGAAGGCTGTTGAGACAGGTAAGAAAAGAGAACAGAAGATTCTTGAGATAGATGATGAGCTGGGATTGGAGGTCGGTAAAAATATTCTCAGGGAGATATTCCGAGATCCTCTGTATGAGGCCTAGCTCTTTACTTTTTCAGTCCCATGTAGGCCAGTGTCATGTTTGCAGCTGTCAAAAGGATAAGTAGAAGTATCTGAGCAGGAGCTCCCATCGCTTCAACAGCTGCTCTCAAAGCAAATCCAAAAGCTGTATCAAGAAAGAAGCTGAAAACTGGTACAGAGAAAAGGAAAAGCATGTAGCCAACAAGGCCTACAGTAGCAGCATTGTTCAACGGCTCGACAGCTCCATCACGCTCCAAGAAACGATAACGATAGGCCTTCAGACCTCCAGTAGATTCCACCATCGAAACAAAGTATATTCCTGGTATAACGACAGTGAACGACGTCATCACAAGTTCGGCTAGGAGGCCCATACAACAGTATTTTTCAAGAGGTTTGAAAAGTATTTTTCTATCAAGAAGGGGAAAGGTTGAAATCTTGCAGGGTGTAACTGTTTACTTGTATGGATAGTCTGGAAGAATTGTTGATGGAGGAATGTGTGCCACAGTTCGATCTGGAGAAGCGTATGTCTCTGGCTTTGGTGGCTATCGGTGAGAAGCCTGCGGCCTCCGTCAAGTTCATGGATTCAGATAAGAAAAGACTGATCGACAGGTATCTTGAGATCACGGATTATGAGCACATCAGCTTTGAAACAGGGATGCATCACAAGTATTACATTGCGACAGATATCTCCCGTTTCCAGATGCTGGAGAAAGTTGAGAAAGACTCGCCGTACCATACAGTGAAGTCTGAAGGCATCTTCCTGGGATATCCTCGTTCCGCCGTAGATTTCTTCGCATCAAACAGGAGAGAGGCCTCGAAAAAATTCAAGGCCAAAGTCGCATCGATGATCGAAAACGATCTGATGTTAGAGGAGAATCTGCATTATCTTGATCTTATCTGTTACGTTCCTGAGGCCTCTGCTGAAGCTATACTGGAGGCTATAGAACACGGCAAACTTCGGGAACAGGCCTTCAATAGTTACGATGAAGAGAATGATTCATGTATGGGTGAAAGAATATTGGATGAGGTTTTCAGTCGTTCCACGCCTTTTACTCTGCGTTGATATCCGTGTTTGAGCCTTCGTATATTGCGTAGATTCTGTCTCTTGGTATCATTATGCTGTCTTCATTTCCTCTTGGATCAGTTGTGTGAATCATCACCCATTCACCGCCTTCATCTATCTCTACTTCCTCGACCTGTACAGTTGTGCTTCCCTTTATTCTCTGACCTGTTTCAAGTCTCTGAGTTCTCCCATTTTGATCTTCATAGACTACAGCAGCAACATCCATACAATACTATTTGCTGTTTCCGGTTTTTATGAGGAATGGAAGCAGCTTTTTTACGTGAAGAGCCCTAACTGATTCTTATGCCTGAGTTACCAAAGTACGTTACGAGTACTAGAAGAGTTGTCGTAACTGTAGAGACTGCTGAAGGCACGAACAAGACGTTCAGCAGCACCAATGATTACATACAGTTCATTGATGTCAGGCCTGATGGAGTCTGGATAAGAAATGAGGACCAGATCAATCGCTTCTATCCAGAGCATCGAGTACTGGAAATAGAGATGGATTCAAATGCTGATGAACTGCCTGAAGATCTTCAGAGGCAAAGAAGGAAATGAATAAAGGCCTATAGTCGTAGAAAGTTCCTGATTTTGAGGCCTAAAGTTTTCTCTCTGTCAACGGGAAGTACGTAGGCCCCGCTTTTCAAATCAACGTGTTCAATTCCTGTTTTTCCTGTATTCACTGTTAATTTACTCAACTCCGTTCTTTCTGGCAAGTTCAGAAGTAAAAAAGAAGGAGAATGATGGAGATTTCCCCTCCCCCTCCGTTCCTTCTCTTTTTCTTCTTACTTTTGTTCTTTTTTTAGGGCCTTCAATGGTTTCGGTAAGAGCCGGTTGAAGTGCACGCATTACTGCATGCCCTGTATGTCATTATTGGTCATGGCTCTCTATTTAAACAACTCCGGAGCTTTCCGCGGATTCCGCAAAAGCTATTTTTTAGAGTGCAATTTCCCTTCTGAAGTCTCTGTTTGCGTTTCCTTTGGCCCATTCGCCGAAGAGTCTTCTCTGTCTTTTATCTCTTTCAGTGCCTTCAGAGTTCCTTGTTTCAACTTCTATCACTACTTTGAAGCCGTCTCTAACAGCTATTATATCTGGGAGAACCATAGATATCTTTTCCGGAGTATCGTACCCCTTGATATGATCAGCACTCACTTTGAAACCAGCCCTTTCGTAAGCCGTAGCTAACTTCAGTATGAGATTCCTGTGTCGACGACTCTCATTTGAATTGCGTATAAAGCTCTGAGCCCTGTAACTCTTAGATACATTTTTTATCAATTCTATTTTCACCCCCTCAATTCTGAAAACCTTCCGGATACCCCCATATCCGGTCTGGCCGATACCAGCGAACCACAGCTACAGAAAAAAGTTAAATCACTCTGCCAGCTGCAATACATTAATGAGCTTGACAGCCATATAACAATCCATGACTACTCTTATATGACAAAAAACAGCTATCAGGCCTCAAAAACATGTATAAATGGATTGAGAATCATTGAGAGGCCTTTAATTGTTTAATCGGTGAGAACGTATTCTGTTCCTGTTCCCTGTCCTCTGGATTCTACAAGACCGTATTTCTCCATCTCTGAAAGATAGTTCCTCAAAGTTCTGTCTACCTTGGGCTTCTCCACTTTACTTCTGTACCTGTCATAGAGTTCACGAGGCCTCAAAGTCTCCTCCTGACGAAGTATCTCATACAGGGCCTGCTGATCACTGTTGAGCTTGTCAAGTGACTCTGTCTCTGTCAATTCCTCTGCCTCCGGCAGGGCATCATCTATGAACTCCTCCGGTATCTGTTCAAGGCCTTCCTTCTCTGCTTTCTCTGCTGCTATACGTAAAGCATTGATGGCGACTCTGGCATCTCCTGAAACAGTATCAGCTATACGGTGAAGCAGTTCATCCTCCACAGCACCATCCCTGAGGCCCCACTGCCGTCTATCACGAAGAATATCCACTATCTCCTCGTGAGTGTACGCACTGAATCTGACGTTCTTCCTTGAGGAAAGTGAGGAACGAATCCTTTCATCCAGGTCGTAGAAGACGTTCTCCTGATTCGCAATCATTATCAGGCCTGTCCTGTTGTAACGTGTCATATCGTAAAGCACTTTCTCATCCTCCAGTTGATCAACTTCATCCAGAACAACTACAGAGGGCCTGTTCCTGACCTTTGACTCGAAATCATCGACCAGCTTGTCCGTGGGCGTACCTGTACGATGGATCATACGCGATCCCATCTCATTCAGTAAACGATAGTATATCTTGAAACGTGAAGAGTTCCTCCAGCAGTTACAGAAACCGTACTGCAAATCAATATGCTCCTCCAGTCTATCGACGACGTAACGAGCCATAGTAGTCTTACCGGTGCCTGGAGGCCCGTGAACCAGTACGTTGCGAGGCCTTTCACCTTCAAGTACAGGCCTTAATGCATCCGCTATCTCCTGTCTCTCCTGACCTCTATGCACCATCCTGTTCGGGAGGAAATCAGCTGCCAGAACTCTTTTATCGCCGATAACAGTATTTCTTGTCAACTAATACACCTTCTGCGCAAACATTTCTGTGGACAAAGGCCTTCCCTGTCTCTGTCTCACAGAGTATATTTGTCTCGTAAGAGTTATGTCTGTACTGCACTGCAGTTTGATGGAGAAACGCACAGGGATTAAAAAGCATTCCTTCACATAAAATGCTACAGTAATTAAAAAATATTTTTCCGGTGTAGAGGTGCACAGTTTTTTACCATGGAAAAGCCTGAGAAAAAGATCATACCTGTATGGATACTTGGATACGCCATACTAGCTTTCGTGCTTGCCGGCGTAATTTCAGGCCTAGCATCCAGATTCCTCAACTACAACGCCGACATTGTCTTCCTTCTATCATTCACAGGCCTCGCAGCACTTTCAGTGATACTGGGATATGTAAAGTACAGGGCCTGGAGATTCACTTTAAGAAATGATCACGTATACCTAGAGCACGGAGTGTTCATCAAGGTCAGAAGCATGGTTCCGTACGTAAGGGTTCAGCACATCGATACACGTAGATCCATTCTGGACAGGCTTCTAGGCCTCTCAAAGCTCGTAGTATACACTGCAGGTTCTCGGGGAGCAGACGTGACTATTCCAGGCCTTTTGCCGGAGCGTGCAGAGGAGATGCAGCAGGAGCTACGTGATCTTGCAATAGACTCAGAGGACAGGGATGGAGTATGAAGCTTTCACGTGTATCAATACCTTACAGAGCCTTCGGCAGCTCACTTAAAATCCTTGTAGCTGCAATGTTCCTTTTTGGAGGAGCATTCGGAGAGATGAGCCTCTCCGCACTTTTCGGAGCCGTAATAATCTTCTTCGCGGTCGTGATCACATCGATCGGATACAGCTACCTTTACTGGAAAAACTTTGACTACTTCTTTGAAGGAGACAGCTTGAAGATCAGCCATGGAATCATTAGGAAGAATGAACGTGAGATACCTGTCTCTCGAATACAGAACGCTGACGTGAAAAGAAATCTTATACACAGAGTCCTCGGCATAGGAGTAGTAAGCCTTGAAACAGCCGGAGGAAACGCCACAGAGGCCTCCCTCAAATACGTGGACCTGGAGAAGTCCAATGAGATCAAGAAAAAGATAAGAGAATTCAAGAAGGCCTCAAAAAAAGAAGATAATGAAGAAGTAGAGACAGAGGAGGATGAGCGAGAGCTTCTTTACAGCATAAAGGATTCTGAGCTCGGGCTTCTAGGAGTGACATCTGTCAACAGCGGCTTACTGTTTGCACTCTTCGCTTTAATAGGATTCTCCGCTCCTTCACTTACTTCAACAGTAGAAGGAAGCGGTGTAGCCCTGTATATCGCAATAGCCACGATATTTATTGTAGGCCTTCTACTAGTCACGGTATCCAACTTCATCACGACTGTAAGTCGTTTCTACGACTTCAAGCTTTACAGGGAGAAAGACACACTGGAGTACGAGAGAGGCCTCTTCAATCGTGCGGAGGGAAGTATCCCATTGAACAAGCTGCAACGCCTTGTAATCACTGACAATCCTTTGAAGAGAGCTGTTGACCGTGGCAGCTTGAGTATTGAAACAGCGGGTTACACCGCCAGTAGTGCACAGGAGATGGAGCTGGCGATTCCGCTGGCGAAAAATGAGAGGATAAACGAGTTCGTGGAGGAGCTTGAAGGCCCTGAAGATATGCATCTTGAATCAATACCGTTGAGAGCATTGAGAAGATACTTCACGAGATATATCATACTTTCAACAATCATCACTTTAGGTGCAGTGCTCTGGACAGGCACTTTCAGCTACATCATTCCACTGACATTCATCCTTGCTTCAGCAGCCGCTGCATACCTGAAATGGGTACACACAGGATTCCTTGAAACCGAGAACCACTTAATCACACGCAGAGGATTCTGGAGACGCCGCACAATAATAGTACCGTACTACAGAACACAGAACGTCATAATGTCAGATACAATCTTCCAACAGGCCTGGGATCTATCCACAGTAACACTTGATATCGCAGGAACCGGAATCATGAGCGGAGACGCAAGCGCAGTAGATATCGACACACGAAGAGCAAGAGATCTCAGCAAAGACCTGCATGAGAAATTCCAGGCCTCAATAGACAAATAAATTTTAGAGGCCTCTATTTACTCTCTGAAGCGTGCTTGGATGAAGTCTGTTTGCCGTTTCAGCTAGACTGGCCTCTTTTTCAAAATCTATCATCCAGTGTCCTGACATCACATCCTCCCATGCATCAGCTATGTCGGGATTATGTGCGGCGACAAACTCTTCACCATCATAGTAGGCAGTAACCTCTGCGTTGTCATCGTAGAGCCATGTGTTCCCGGAGAAGTCTTTCAGTACTCCGATATCTCTTTCGTCAGTCCAGTTCTGGATTACGTACTTGCCGTCTCTGATCTGATAACCGATACTGTCTGCGACAGGATGAGTCTCAACTACCTCCAGAAAAGAGTCCTCTGGCTCGTACCTTCCTCCAGAGCCGGCCGCAGTTAATGAGTCAAAGAGACTGTCATCAACCTCCACCGTGTAGTTGAGGCCTTTGATTTCGAAAATCTGTGTCATGGAATTCAGTGGAATGACAGATTTTTTACCTTTAACCTCCCCTCCAGATAATACAGTTGAAGATACCTGAAACAGCCTCCGTAGACAGAATATTTGAACAAGTAGAGGACCTTGCTGGTGAAGGCCTCGTGCTTACAGCAGATGCCTCACTGGCAGATGCATTGACGGCAAGACTTGATCAGACAGTGCTTGGAGAGTTCGCTTCAACACCAAGAAGACTTGTAAGCGAACCGGAGATGGAGGTGCGTCAGGAAACATTTCTCAAACTTGTAAATAAAGAAGGGATGGCCTGGAGACAGGCATCATACCTGCTTGATAGAGTAGTGGAATGCTGGCAGCACACCGGCGAACTTGAAAAAATCAAGGAGTACAGAGGATTCGACACAGAGGAAGTCGATAAAGTAATCGAGACTCTGGAGGAGGCCTCAACTTCTTTCGGCGCTATGCAGGAAACAACTATAGAAAAGGAGACAGCTGTTGTAGGCCTGCACGATTTCAATGCTCTGGACAGAAAGCTTCTGCCTGAAGAGTACAGGGAAGTTGATTTCTTCACAGGCAGAAAGTACGAGATTCCGTCGTTCAAGATCTTTGAGTCAGCGGATGAGATAGTGCGCAGTCTGACGGAGAACGTGAAGAACGTGGGTGCTGATAATGCTGCAGTAGTTGTCAGTCCTGAAAGCCAGTATCAGTCGATGATAGAGGCCTCTTTCGACGCTGAAAATATCCCTTATCTGTCTGATAGAAGTATTGCGGAGGAAAGTGATTTGAGGAACCTGATAAGTATACTGAGGATAGGCCTCTCTACGAAAAATGTGCAGGTGAAGGATGTGAGGCCTGTACTGGATGAGATGGATGTTCATGTTTCCAGAAGTAAGGATAATCGTCTTCTGTCAAGTACTTCCGGTCTTGAAGAGGTTCAGGAGTTCCTGAACGTCCTGGAGTACCTGGATTTCCAGGAGGTTGTGAACAGGTTGAGAGAGGTTGGTGCTGGTGATATGGATGAAGTTGAGGAGTTGCTGGATGAGATCGATTTACTGGGTGAGAATGTTTCTGAGAAGTCGCTTAGTGACCTGGAGTTCTTTATAGAGTCTTTTGATCCTTCTTCTTCCAGCAGCAGTGATGGTGTGCTTTTCGTTGATCCTACTTCTGCAGCTTTTGTTGACAGGCCTGTTGTATTCTTCATCGGTATGTCGGCAGAGCACTGGACACGGGAAACAGGTGACATGCCGTGGAGGGATGAAAAGGTGGAGGCTGCTGCAAACAGGAAGAACTTCTGTGCACTTCTACAGAGCGGTGACAGACAGGTGTACATGGTGCAGGACCGTGAATCAGACCGGGACATCACACCTTGCTACCATCTGAACGAAGTACTTGAAAGAGATGTCCACAGCTTCACAGACCTAGAACATGAGTACGTGAGGCCTGAAGACCCAGACACAGGGAAAGGATTCAAGCACAGGCCTCTGGAAGTAGATAAAAGAGATATAGAAGCCTTGAGTCAATCAGCCTTGAATGATCTTGTGCTTTCACCGCGTCTGTACTACTTCCGGCGTCTTACCTCCGATATAGAGGATGACAAGATCGAGAAAGGTAATATCTTCCACGACTACGCAGAGTTCCACGCCAATCATCCAAGTTACGTTGAACAGCTTGACCGTACAGAGATACTCCAGCACATGATAGAACACATGAAGCCTTTCCTCAATGAATACAGTCTTGAACAGTTGAAGACAGAATTAAGGATAGGCCTCAGGAACATCTCCAGCTTCCTGGAGAGCCGTGAAATACAGAAGGCGGAGATACCGGAGTACAGTCACGCCGGTGATGACAACAGCTTTGCAGAGGCCTTTAGAAAGGAGATAGATAAGGATCTTACTGAGATGGGCTTCTTCGATTCTGATCTAGGTGTGAAAGGTAAGATTGATCTTGTACTGAATGAGACTCATCTAGTTGACTACAAATCCGGGCGTAAAAAATCCGCGAGAGATATAGTGAAGGCCTCGAACGTTGAGCTGTATGAGGATGCTGACTGGCCTGATTTCCAGGTCTTGATGTACTTGACGTTCCACAGGAAGCAGGTCCCCGGCAAGCGTTTGAAGTTTACTTTCCTGAACTTTCTGGATAACTTGTCAGAGGCTGTGGATGGAGAGGCCTCGAACGAGGATAACAGTGTGACTATCGAGTACATCCCTGAGACGTTTAACGAGTTTATCTCAAGTCTTGAGATGTATGAACATCTTCTGCGTGAAAAAGGGAAGACAAGCTATGCCGTGAAGGTGTTGAACAAGCTGGGCTGTGAGCAGTTCCGTGAATTCTTTGACTCCCGGAACATGAGTGAACAGTTTGACAGGGATAAAGCACTGGACTCACAGCTGGCAAAGGATTTCCAGGTCTTCTGCGAGCAGGAGATCGGTGAATACAAGTATGTGAGAAAGGGCACGGATCAGATAATCAAGGAGTTCGTGAAGTTCCGTTGCTCCAACTTCTTCAAGGAGGATCTGGATGCCTTCGAGGAGTTCGTGCAGGAGAAGATAGATGATCTTAACGAGTTTATTGAAGACGGTTTTCCGCTGGATGCAAAACCTGATGACTTACCTGATAGAGATATGATACTTGATGAGTAGCTTCTCTCCAAACAGGCAGCAAGAAAAGATAATTGAAAGGACTGAAGGAGTTATACTTGCTGATGCAGGAGCAGGAACCGGAAAAACATTCACAGTAACACACAGATACGTAAACTTGCTGGAAAAAGGCGTGGAACCGGAAGACATTTTTCTTGCTACTTATACAAGAAATGCTGCGGATGAGATGACTGAAAGGATAATGGAGGAGGCCTCAGTTGACAGCTCGAAGATATTTGAGGCTCCTATCTCTACTTTCCACAGCCACTGTCAGAATGTTCTGGAACGCCACGGATTTGATGCACCTTCGATGATAGGCCTTGACAGGAACATCACCGGAGAGACTCAGTTAATGGAGAGTGCTATACGGGAGAGGCAGGAGTTCGACGAGTTCTACAGAGGATTCCGTGATGAACATCCGGAGTACAGAGAGTATTTCCACGTCGTGAAGGATTCATCGGAAGTACTTGATCTGCTGAAATCACTGGCCTCGAAAGGAATTGTCCCTACAAGGAACGGCTGGTTCCGTGATACAGAGGCCTATCTTGACGGTGACTTCCGGCGTTTCAAGAAGATTTTCCAGGAGGAGAACAGTCCTCGAAGCGGTTCGAGAGGGAAGAAGCAGAGCCGTTTGAGAGCAAGGCTTTCAGGATTTGACAGGAAAACATACCTTGATGACGCACCCTGTAAAGAAGAGCTGCGTGGAGATAGAGGAACGAAAAGCGTGAGAAGAGATTTCTGCAGAAAGGCCTTCAAAGAAGATAGGAAAGATTTGAAGGAGTTTGTACATGATCTGTTCATCGGTTACGTGGATTTCTGTCTTTCAAGGAACTACCTGAACTTCAGCTTCCTGATGATGTTCACCTACGTCCTGCTACACGAAGACAGCGAAGTCAGGGAGGCTGAAAGCTTCCGGTACATGATGATAGATGAGTTTCAGGATACAAATGAAATACAGTTCAAGCTGGCGCTTCTGATGGCCTCTGAGCCAAACATCTGTGTAGTCGGCGACTGGAAACAGTCGATTTACAGCTTCCAGTACGCGGAAGTAGAGAACATTCAGGACTTCCAGCGACGCCTCGAAAGATTCAGAGAAGAACTTAACACAGGAAATCAAAGAGTCAGCTTCAAAATCGGAGAAGTAGAAAAGATACCACTGGAGAAAAACTACCGCTCCAGCCAGGACATACTGGATTTCTCCGAGAGAACACTTGAACTACCCGGCAACAGATGGGAAAACGTGGAGGAAGTCGACGTAACATCCCTCACATCAGAGAAACAGTTACAGGCCTCAACAATACAGAAAATAGTCAGCGAAGACGAAGTCGAGGCCTTGATCACGAAGATACAGAGGATAGTTGACAACGAGAACTATCTATGTGAGGAAAATGGCGAGGAGAGGCCTCTAAGATACAGTGATATAGCTGTGCTGACAAGGACACGGAGTCTGGGTCTCGATATACAGGAAAAGGCCCGTGACCACGGTGTCCCTGCTGCTTATGAGGCAGGTATAGAGCTTTTCAAGACTGATCCAGCGATAATGCTTCTGGCCTGGCTCAGGATACTGAATTCAAACGCCCGGAGAGGATGGGTTGTCGTACTGGAGGAAGCCGGATACAGTCTCGACGAAGCAGAACACATACTTGAGGAGGGAGATTATCCCGGGGATATGAAGGCCTTCCGTGACGAGCTCCGAATGGAGGATGATGTGACAGGTGTTGCGGAGAAGGTGTTCAACCGTTACGGGATGCAGGGGCCTGTCGCCGGCAAGATAATAGAAGTATTGAACAGCACACGTATCAGCAGTTACATGAATACAGGCCGTATAATCCGTTTCATAGAGGAGAATATAGACGAGGGAGAGACTTACGAAGTTGATTTCTCCGAGTCAAGGGAGAACGTAAAGATACAGACAGTGCATAAAGCGAAAGGCCTTGAGTATCCAGCAGTATTCATCGCAGGCCTCAACAGAGGAGTTTTCCCAAGCTATCAGGGATCAGGCAGCAACATTGATTATGTGGAACCTGCAGGCCTCCGACAGAAGAAGATATTTGATGACACGGATATGGCTTTCAACTATGATAACTGGCGTTACGAGATAATCTCGAAATGTGTGACTGGTACTTACGATGAGGAACGAAGGCTTCTGTACGTAGCCACTACCCGTGCTGAGAATCACTTGTTCCTGTCTGCGGAGAAAGGACGTGAAAGCCGTTTCTACGAGGAGATAGACTTGGAGCCGAACTATGTCGAGCCAAGTATAGAGGAGGAAGAAAACGTAGAGGAGGATAGGCCTGTACTGGAGGTGGAGACTCCTGAACATTCTAGGCCTGGCACCGCGTCTGTTACTGATACTGTGACGCGTGGGGAGGCTGATGATGGCCTGAAGCTTCACAGCTTTGCGAAGAAGTATGCAGAAGGCCTTGATGTAGAGCCGGGTAACGAGTCTGAGGAGGAAGTGCGTGATGTGATTGATTCTCTTGAAGGTGATTTGAGGCCTGAGATAGAGGTGCGTGTTCCTCGTGGAGAGAACGTTTATAGAGGACAGATCGACTTGTTGAATGTGAAAGATGATGTTGTGGAGGTTATTGATTGGAAGACAGGCAGTGAGAAGCTTGGTGATAAGAGGCAGATGGAGATTTACAGGGAGGCTGCTGAAAATCTGTTCCCTGGAAAAGAGATCAGAACTCGGCTATACTACTTGGACTGATTCTTGTTCTTCTGTCCGTTTCTGTTTTAAGTATAGGCTGAGAGGTGTTTACCTGTTGATGGATGATCTTTCGAGAGGGGAGAGGGAGAACCTGCATAAGTGGGGTAAGGCCCGTCGTATAATCGATGAAGAGAAGATAGAGGTATCTCTGAAATCCAGTGACAGATATCAGTTCACTGTCAAGGGAGATAACGCAGACTACACTGTAGGAGTTGATATTGATTCCGGTGAAAGCTTCTGTCCATGTCCTTTTCAGGGAGAGCTTTGCTCACATCAACTGGCCGCACATCTTCTACTGACAAGGCTTGGAGTGGAGAAAGAAAGCTACTAACGTGCAGGACCTTTCAACGCTATAACTATCATTGCGAGGCCTGAAAGAAGGAATACTGCTTTGAATCCTGTTTCTATTCCGTAGAAGTATTCTGTCGTGAACAGTGTAGTTATCACGAGTACGTTGCCGAGGCCTACAAATATTTTTCTCAGTGCGTAGAACTCCAGTACGTCAGAGTTTTCAGCCATATCTGCAAATCTGGCGTAGAGAGGGACGTGGTATATCTGGAACATGATGCCTGCCATGAATGATAGTGTGAAGGCCTGTAACGGAGTGTAGATGAATCCTCTTGAAGCGTTGAGTACAGCGTTGCCCAGTGCCCCAAATATGAGAGGAGCTGTGTTCCCGTATCTCTGGATGATGTATCCTGTGGCGAATCCTGTAAGTACGAAGCCGAGGCTGTCCAGTGATCTCACCCATCCTACGTCTACTGTTCCTCCTATGACCACGAAGATGAAAAGTGCAAAGATGTCGACGCTTGAAACGGCGTCAACTCCTCTTGAAACGAATACAGGAAGGACTTCTCGTATATCGTATTCTGCCAGATTCTTGATATCGTACTCCATAGGATCTCTGTGATCCTTCGTCATCATCAATGGAACTATGGAGAGGCCTAGAAGCGTTATTGAGATGAGGAGGAGCGTCTGGAAGCCCAGGGATACGAACACCACTCCTCCGAGTACAGGCCCTATTATACGGGAGATGTTAGGGAGGCTGAGCATTTTCCCTGAGTCACTGCCTCTTTTATCTTCATCTGAGTCGACTGCGAACTCTGCGTTGACTGAGATATTGTGTATTACTCGTCCGAGATGATACAGGAATCCTGAAACGATGATAAGCATCAGGGAGATCTCGAATACCTGTATGGCGACGAGGCCTGGAAGTATGAACAGGTAAGAAGCTGCAAGGCCGTGCTTGAATCCTTTACGTGCTATAATCTTTGAGACAGGGTACGAGAACAGTATTGCTGTGATGCCTGATATCAGTATGAAGAGGCCTGCGTGGTATATTGTGAGGCCTTCTGTGAGGATGTAGATCGGTATGAATACGCTTATGATGCTGACTCCAAGGTTTTTCAGGAATTCGTAGATTATTATCTCATCTATCTCTCTGAACTGCATCCTGTCAAAAATCTTTGTGTCTCTGCTTTAATATTGCTTGTTTCATGCAGTCGCAAAGAATATATCATTCAGGCCTACACAAAGATTTCAGAAGGTTTCGCAGGCTGCGGGAGTTGATTTGAACTATGTGTGTAAGATGTGAGACACTGGAGACTGAGATAGAAGCGGAAACAGGAGCTGAAACTGGGCGTGTAATGGAGCTTGAAATAAAAGATACTGTCAAAATTCAGACAGCGTAATATCCTCCAGAAAACTGCCTTTTAACTCCATCCTCTCCCTTCTCTTTTTTATTCAAGCAAGTATCTATACAGTTTCAGTGAGCAACAGAAGCGTGCCTTTAAGCCTTCAGCATTTGATGCCTGATGACTGGCGTGAAATCACTGGAGGCCTCCAGTATATGCGGGGGTGGAAAGTAGGAGGCCTTTACCTAAATGAGATAAGTGAAGACGGTTTTGAAGATGCTGTAGAGGCCCTTGAATTCGCCAACGGAACCGGCAGATACTCAGGCAGTAACAGCTTCCACTACAGTGACGAAGATATCGAGGCCTGGCGCTCTGAAGGCTTCTTTTCAACTCCTGTATGTCCTAACTGTATACTTGAAGCTGAGAGCCCTGAAGATGTTGATGCCGCGATATCTGTCTGGAGCGATACTTATACTGAGAAGTCTTTCAGGCCCGGTAAAGAGAAAGTAGTTGACGAAACGTTTTACGGTTGCCTCGAGCATCCTGAAGTAGGTATTGGTGTGAGAGAAAGTTCTTACAGGACTGCTGACTAGAATTTCAGTCTTTTTCTATTTCAAGTATTCCCTGACCTTTGATTTCAAAGCATATTTCATCTCCTTTACTCCAGCCGAATCCCTCGACGAAGCTCTTGGGTACTGTAATATGGTATCTTCCGTTCCCGTCTTTCTGAAGTTTAACCAGTGTTGGTCACCTCTAGTTACGGGCCTCCTCGATCTCTTCTTCGAGGCCTAGTTCCTCGGAGAGTAGTCTGTAAGTGTTTCTTACTGTTGTTTGTGTGATGCCCGCGACTTCTGCGGCCTCCTTCTGCGTTACGCCCTCGTCTTCAAGCAATGCACCGATGTAAAGTGCTGCGGCAGCCACGCTGGAGGGACTTCTTCCTGAAGTGATTCCTTTTTCACGGGCCTCTGATACTATGCTTCTGGCTCGTGCCCCGGCTTCTCCGGAGAGGCCTAGTTCCGATCTGTAACGAGGAATAAAGTTCCTTGGATCAGCAGGCATAATACTTAGATCCAGTTCTCTTGCCAGATCTCTGTATGTCCTGTTCATCTTTCTCTCGCGGACGCTGATTGCTTCACTGATTTCTTTCTGCGTCCTAGGTACTTCCTGATTCCTTGCAACCAAGTAGATAAGTGCTGCAATAGTTGCCTCTCTGGACTTGCCTTTCACCAAGTCTTCCTGTAAGGCCTTTTCGTAAAGTCTTCCGGCCTCTTCTTTTACTGAGTCAGGAAGTCTGAGCTCGTATGTGAGCCTGTCCATTATGGAGAGGCCTTTCTGTAGGGAGTCCTGTCTGGAGCTTTTTCTGCTGTCCCATCTTTTCATTCTGTAATATTGTCCTCTCTTCTGTCCTGATACATTGTTCAGCTCTGAGGATTCTCCGATTTTTGTGGACATTCCTTTATCTGCTCTTGTGTAGGTGATATTAGATCCTACTCTTTCTTTCTTTGCTGTACCTTCTGCATCAAAGGCTCTGTATTCTCTGGATGTATCAATCCTGTCTTCGTCAATTACTGTTCCACAGTCCAGACAGTAGATCTCTCCTCTGATCTGCTTGAACCTTTCAGAACCACATTCAGGGCACTCTCCAGAGTCATGTTCTTCTTTCTTCCCTACTCGGGGTTCAATCGTTTCTTCTTTTGACATTGTTTCAGTACTCATGATCCATACTATTATACCCAAAATTTTATATAACTGTGTGAATACCTCTCTCCTTTACCTTTTTGAACCCAAGTTTTTTAAAGGTCGCCAAGCAATATTAGAAGTATGATAGGCATAGCAAATACCGCCAACGTTTCAACGACTACTTCAAGAGGCAGCTATGCCTTTAGATTCTATACTTCTATTTTCAATGCGAATATCCTGTATAACTAATACAGGAAAAGTAGGTTAGGGAAACCTGGCCTGGCTCACAACTCAGTGGGCCTCGGGCAACAGGCCTTAGCCGAAAAAAGCCGGACATATTACACCAAATCAGCTGAAACACCAATTACAACAGCAAAAACCAGATCAAGAACAACATAAAAACAATTGCAAACCGGCAAAGCTTCACCGAAGTAAAAAACAAAACCTTGAAAAAGCATTCAAAGGTGATTCAACATATAAGACAAATTTAAAAACAGAAAGGCCTCTAATCAAGGCCTTAATTTTTTTCTTTCTTTTTTGTTCGTTTTAATTAAGACCTCTTGCATCGCTTTTATAACAAATCATAAGTGTTTCTCTATTATATGAGCTGTAAATCTGTTTATAGTTTGGGTTTAGGAATACTGGCTCTAGGTATTCTGGCTTTTACTGTCTCGGCAGTAGATGGTCCTGAGGAGTTAGAGGCTGGTGAAGGAGATCAGCAGATACAGCTAGCTCAAGCTTCGGGGACAGATATTGAGTTCAATCAAAGTGATGCCTCATGTGGCACTGCAGTTGACGATGCAACAATTGAGTATGAGACAGGAAATGAATCGTATTATGAAGTAGATGGAGTCTATCAAACTCCTAATCCTTGTCAAAAGCTTTCATATGAAGTAGACATGGATGGAAACACCGTGATCGTTAATTTGACAAACGAGGCAGAGGAAGATACTGAAATCTGCCGTCAATGTGTAGGTCAGATAGAATACAGCATCAACGTAACAGCTCCCGGAAATGAATCAGTAGAGATCTACCATGAAGAAGAGCTGATAATAGATGAAAGTATTGAAGAAGATATAGTAGACCAGGTAGAGGAAGAAAATAACGATAAAGGAGTTATGCAGAGATTTTTCTCATTCCTCGGTTTCTGAACAGGAATCAATCGAATAAATAATCATTTTGAGGGGGCGGAACACACTCATCTTTACCCCAATCAAGTTCATCCATTGTCTTCCCTGAGACAGCTTTTTCATATAATTCTTCTGCTTCCAACGCTACTTCTCGAGGCCTTGGATTAAAGTACTTCTCCCAATCATCACTGAATAGAAAAACATCGTCGCCGCTTACCATGTAGTATAAAACTGATTTACCAGAGCGACCTTCAACAGTATATTCTCCATGGCTTTCCACCAATGCAAAATCTTCATCACTGAAAACACGTACGTATTTTTCTCTGGCGCTCTGCATATTGAAACTTACTTCAACATTCCTGTTGGAGATATCGACTGATGCCTCCCTGATCCAGGGATTACCAGGATCCACGTCGACAAATTCCTCCTTTTGAGGCCTGAAGTCATAGTTTTCAGGTCTTTCAAGCATCTCTACTACATCTCTATCTTCTGTTTCCTGAATCAGTTCTGTAGGATGCATTCTTTTGTAGGCCTCAAAAAGAGTGTTTTCATCTGATGTCGATTTCTCCGTCTTTCAGGCTTTCAGCTACATCTCCTATATCTATATCCGAAAGATCGATGTCTGATACTCTGTCCAATACGTTCTTGAGGCCTTCTTCGTTTTCTCCTGAAGCCATGCCTCCGATTAGTTCTGTCGGGAACGTGACTATCGTGGCGTTTTCTGCTGCGACGCTGTCAAGAGTCTGGAGTGTCCTCATCCTGTAGCCTTTTTCTCCTATGATTTCGGAGGCCTGTCTAAGTTTGACTGCGGCTTCAAGTTCTCCCTGTGCATTGGTTCTTCTGGCTCTCCTATCTCTTTCTGCTTCTGCCTGTGCAGCCATTGCTCTCTCCATTTTCTCCGGTAAGTTAATATTCTGGATCTCCACATCAAGTACGTTTACCCCGAAGCTATCCGTTTTATCATCCAGCTGGTTTTTAATTTCGTTTCCTATCTCATCTCTTCTCTGAAGCAGGTCGTCAAGCTCTTTCTTTCCAACTGTATCACGTAGGATTGATGTAGCATAGTTGAGTGTCTGTCTTCTGTAGCTGCCGACGTTGATTATAGCATCTTTTACGTCCTCCTGATTGTCTTTTATCTCGAAGAAAACTACTCCATCCACATCTACAGGGACGTTGTCACGTGTTATCGCCTCCTGCTTCATAACATCCACAGAATCCTCGTAAACCGGGACAGTCACCGGCTTCTCCACGAAAGGAATCTTAAAATGAATACCTGATTTTCTGCTTCTTTTATACTCTCCAAAACGGAGCACGATACTTCTCTCCCACTCCTTATTCATAAAGAACGGAAGAGGCCCTGAAAGAGACAAACCCATAATCAATATACACCTGTGATGAAGTTTGAACTCCAATCTTATTACTTAACTCCTTTCAAAGCCCTGTAACTCTTGAAGCACCGGAGACTAGTGACAAATCTTTGAATTCAAAGCAAGCAGGAGGCTTTAAACACGTGTTCCCACAACATTTGTCTATGGAAAAAAATGTAGGAGAAACGGATAGACTTGTACGTATTGGAATTGGAGCAGTCTCAGGAGCAGCATCACTTGCAATCCTTGGAGGAGCCATAGAAACAAATGAACTGCTAGCACCTGTACTTGGCGTTGCTTCACTAGCCTTGCTGGGAACAGCATACACATCCAAATGCGGACTTTACAACGCACTCGGAATTAACACCTCCGAATAAAAAAGTCACCAAAGCTGTAGAGACATAAGAAACTGGCATGGGTACTCCGAAAAACATACCTGAAGACGCTGTAAACGTAGAAGAAGGCCTCAGCAATAAAGTATACTTTCACGAAGACAAAGTCTACAAGATCTACAGATTCTTTCCCGTACCAGGCCTCTACGCCTCATTACTCGAGCTTTTTAGAGGACGACTGATATTCTACGGAAGAAATAGAAGAATCAGAAACAGCATCAAAATGGCAGAACTGGTACGGAAGACAGGCTTTGAAACAGCAGAGATACTCAAACAGGAAGGCCGACTGATAGTATTCGAGCGTATCGAAGGAGTATCCGGATTCGAATATCTCTCCAACTGCACGGAAGAAGAGGCCTCCGAACTAGGCTTCGATATGCGTCAAGGCCTGGAAGAACTACATGATATGGATGTAGCTTTGAAAGATGCACGTCTATCGAACTTTATCATAAAAGATGAGGATGTCTACAGTATTGATCACGAGTACTCAAGTCTTGAAGCCGGGAAACTGTTCAAGATACTTGACGAGCTTACATTACTGTCCAGTGCTCGGCAGACATCTAACTATCATGCTTTCAAGAAAGGATTCAGGCCTCACAAGCATGCAGTCCTCCTATCGATAATCACAGCTTTCTATCACGTGATACTTTTCAACAGGAAATGGAGTAGACTGAAGAATCTGTGGCGAAGTCTTAGGCCTGCCAGGCAAAGCTGAATCTATCCATTCTGTGAAGCATCAGGCCTATCAAGGCCGCTATAATTACGGGAATGATGTTGAAGTAGTACAGATTGATGACTCCCCAGAGGAATACGAAGCTGACGAAGTCATCAAGCATGAAATCTGCTTCTGAAAGCCGTTCCCTTACCTTTGAAGCATCGAAAACATGCTCCACAACCAGTAAAACTATAGAACCGCTCAAAACCCAGCCCAGGTAATTCGATAAGGGCACACCGTAGTAAAATCCTTCAGCATACTGCCAGACACCTAGTGATACCATTGCAGGATCAAGTACAGCATCCACTGCCAGAACCAGCATAAGAGAGAGAAGGAAACGAAGCCATCTCTTAGAGACACCTGCCAGATTCACTAATAGATAACTGTTCAGGACCAGAGGAATAAAGAATATCGGAAGCGCCAGAGGAAATCCTTCAAACATAGGGCCAAGCTCCAGTAGATACTCGAAGCTTCCGTACGGCCATCCTGTCCGGAGGCCTACATACTCGATGAAGTAAGAGTAAAGTGATACCAGTATCAGGCCTGCAGCTGCTTTCTTTCCGATTAAAGGCTTCAGTCCTGCTACAAGTGGAAGGCGCATTACGACTGTGCCGAAAAGTATGAACCAGGGATTGAAGCTGAGTATTTCCGGGAGTAGGCCTTCTGCGGACGCCAGGAAAGTTATCGCTCCTATCAAGGGGAATATTACTGCGATCGTGAACCGGTTTTCAGATACTATCCTCTCCAGTTTATCCATGTACTATCACCCAGAGACCTGCTATAGCCAGTACCATCCCGATCAAGGTGTTGATGTAGGGATAGTACCAGTAAGCCTCTGAATCATCAAGGCCTGAAAAGTAGAAGAATACGGACAGAACAGGATAAGCAGCTATCAAGAGGCCTGTCTGTATATTCCAGAGGCCTGCCACTAGGGATGAGAAGGTCCACAGTACGGTGCAGTAGATGTATGTTTTCTGTCTACCGAAGTATGTTGCCGTGGTTTCAACCCCTGCTTTTCTATCAGGTACTATGTCAGGTATAGCTGAGTACGTATGCATAGCCATAGTCCAGATCCAGCCAGCAACAATCAATTCTACAGATGGCAGAGAGCTTGTAACTGCTATGTACGATATGACGAACGGCAGTATATAGAGGCCGTTGCTAAGCGAATCAAGGAAAGGCCTCGCCTTGAAGCGTAGCGGCGGAGCACTGTACGTGATGCTTAGAGCCAGGAAAGCTATCATTACGAGTAAGGCCTGAATCGGAAGCATCAGTATCACAGGAAAAGCCACGAAAATTGAGATACCTACTGCTACATCAGTAAATGTATCTTTTCTGTATTTCTCTTCCTTATCCTCCTTCTTCGGGTTCTCCTCATCTATATCTCTATCAAAATAGTCGTTCACGCCGTAAAGCATGATATTAGCAGGTATCAAGAAGTAAAGCATCAGGATAACGTTCTGGACGGTGAATAGCTGGCCTGTAGTTTCTGCTCCAAGTATTATTCCAAGTAGTGCAGGTCCTGCGAGATAAAGCCAGAATCGAGGCCTTGAAAGCTTCAGTAAGTACTTGAGATTGTTGATTGTCTTATTCAAGATCCTCCACCACTTTTTCTGCGGCGTGTTCTCCGCTTATCAGGCACATAGGCATGCCGATTCCAGGATTGGTGTACTGTCCTGTGTAGTAAAGGCCTTCCATCTTCTTTGATCGCTGTTTAGGCCTGAAAACTGATGTCTGTCTCAGTGTATGGGCGATTCCGAGTGCTGTGCCGTTGAAGCTGTTGTATCTATCCTTGAACTCCTCTCCGGCAAAAATCTTCTCGTAATTAATTTTATCACGGATCTGTATGTCTGTGTTTTCCTCAAGATCGTCAAGCACGAGTTCCCTGAATTTTTCACGTCCCTCCTCTCCGAGCTCCAGTTCTGCTGCTATCGGTACAAGTATGAATATCGCTGACTCTCCTTCCGGAGCCACAGAATCATCTGTTGCTGAAGGATTACAGACGTAGTAAGCCGGGTTCTCCGGTATCTCAGGATTGTCAAATATCTTCTCGAAATGGCTGTCCCAGTCCTCCGGAAGCACCAGAGAGTGATGCTCCAGGCCCTCTAGCTCATCCTCTACTCCGAGATACATCAGGAAAGCACTTGGAGCATAAGTCTTCGACTCCCAGTAATCCTTGTCATAAGTAGTGTACCTGTCGGGCAGTAGCTCGGTCTCAGTAAAGGCGTAATCCGCATTAGAGACAACTGCATCACATTCTATCTTCCTGTCCTCCGTCTTCACGTAAGGCCTTTCATCTTTCCTGTTGATCTCCACAACTTCCTCTCCTGTAGAGTATTCTACTCCAAGCTCTTCGCCGAGTTCCTGCATCGCCTCTATAACGGAGTAGATACCTCCTTCCGGATAGTAGACCCCCATATTGAAGTCTACGTGACTCATCAAATTGTACAGTGCTGGAGTATTCTTCGGGGATCCTCCAAGGAAGACGAGTGTGTACTGCATAACCTGCTGAAGCTTGTCGCTCTCGAAGTAGTTCTCGACATGTCCCTGCATCTTCTTGATAAGTGAAAGGCCTCTTGCATTTTTCGCTACATCCAGTGAAAGATAGTCTCTGAAGTTGTTTCTATCCTTCAAAACAAACTCGTTCATACCTATCTCATACGTTTCCTCCGATTTGTCCAAGTAACGCTGAAAGGCCTCTCCGGCTCCTTCCTCATACGTTTCAAAAAGTTCAGAGGCCTCCTCTGGATCTGCAGGAACGTCCATCACGTCCCCATCCTTAAAGAAGATCCTGTAGTTCGGATCAAGGCGATTCAGTTCATAGAATTCTTCTGGTTCTCTGTCGAACTTGGTGAAGAATCGTTCGAATATATCCGGCATCAGGTACCATGAAGGCCCCATATCAAAACGGTAGCCGTCCTCCTCAAGTACAGAAGCTCTTCCTCCGACATGCTTGTTTTTCTCCACTAATTCTACTTCGTATCCTTCATCCGCCAGGAAACATGCTGTTGAGAGGCCTCCGAAGCCTCCACCAACGATAACTACTTTACTATCACTGTATTTCTTACTCATGAAACTGGTTTTCCTGTGTTATTCTTAAGCATCTTTTTACTGAAAAAAAGGTATTTAAGATAGGCTTTTCTTTTTACAGTCTATGATAGATAAAATCAAGGACAGCCATATCCTGCTGAGCTGGGGCGTGACAGTAGCTCTGGCATGGATTCTGACTCCTGTCATGGGTGCACAGGGATACTTGGCATCAGAAGTCATGTATATGTGGACAGTCTTGATGTTGCCCCCTGTAATACTGACAGGTATTTTGAAGTACAGAAACGATTCAAATAAGCTGTTTGATGTATGGGCTGTACTTGTCATACTACTGATGATCCAGAACTTTTTGACACCGGCCTCTATAGCTGTTTACAGTTACTTCCATTTATGGATAGTAGCAGGAGCACTGGCATTTTACTACACAAGTAAACATATTCCTCCTCCTTCAAAGAAGACTTATCTTTACGCAGCCTACGCCTCTGTTGCAATGATGCCTCTTGTGATTTACAGGCCTCTATTGTCTCCCTTAGTAGCTGCAGTTGTTCAAGGCGGGCCTATGGTTTACGACTACTACACCGTCCATAAC
>JALDAN010000023.1 GCA_022729355.1 Candidatus Nanohalarchaeota archaeon
CCTTTACTCCATTGCTCCAATTTCTCTCAAGTCATCTTCCATGTTGGCAATTCCTCTCTTGACATCCTCATACGTCTTTCCTCCAGTACATACAAGATTTCCAGAACTGAATAGGAGGAACACTACCTCAGGCTCATCAAGCCTGTAAACCAGGCCCGGGAACTGCTCAGGCTCATACTCTGTTCCAACAAGTTCGAAAGCAATCCTGTTGAGATTTAGAGTTGCATCAAGCTCTGAAGAAGCTACTATATTCTGCACCGTAATCTCTGGTTTGTTAGTAATTTCTACATCAGCTTCTTTAAGCTCTTCAATAATCTTATGAGTTGCCTCCTTAGCCTGTTCAGGACTCTGAGTTCCCGTACAAACTATTTTACCAGAACCAAACAGCAATGCTGCTGCCTTCGGCTCTTCAAGCCTGTAAACCAGGCCCGGGAACTGCTCAGGCTCGTATTCAGTGTTTTCTAGATATATTGCTATTCTGTCGAGAGGAAGTGATTGATCGAATGTTGCCGATGCAACCACGTTCTGAATGCTTATATTGTCATCATCAACCATTTTTTGTAGTCACCTTGGGATTCTCCGTTTCAACGGCTTAAGAAACATTTAAATCCTTTATAAACAGTATATAAAGGAACTCTTTTAAATGATTCCATCACTAATGATTCACTAGGGTGCTTCAAACTTTTGAAAGAAACAACCAGATATGCAGTCCTCCTTTTCGGCGTACTGACGCTATTGACCAGCAGCTACCTCGCAATAAACTTAGCAGACACACCTAGCGAGGCAGCATCCAACGGAGAAGCACCCCAACAAATAAATGATACAGAAGAAATAGGAGAAAACGAATCAGAGACAGTACCTCCGAGCGAAAGACCTGAACCTGAAACACTGATAGGCAGATCAATAAGAGGCTTCCAGATAATGTTTGAAGACATGCAGAGAGCCTCAGACATATTCGCTGATTCAGAAGATTGAACCAGAAACCTCAATTACAGACAAGAATCCTTCTTTACCTTCAAAATCGTCTACAAGCGTTAGCGCTGCCTCAAAACCCTCTTCAAAACTTCTTTCAACCCTCAATACAGCTTCCTGACTCTCATAATCGAACTTGTTCTTTATCAGCCAAGCCTCTGCTTCCGAGAAATCCCTTAGACCAATGAACCCTGGAACAGTACCCCAGTAGGCCTCCAGAAGCTCCTCAAACTCTACTAAATCTTCTGCATGAATCTTCAGCTTAATGTACCTGTATGAAGGCCTTCTCGATGGCTGGCTCACGCATTATCACCTTTGAGTTTTTCTCTGTTTTTCTCCAGTATTTGATGTGCTTTTTCAACGGCTTTATCTCCATCTCCACCGACAGAGTTGATGAATGCTTTCATGCCCTCAGGAGGCCTCAGATCGTACTCGTTTTCTGCTCCTGTAGTTATTATGTAGTCTGTTTCTTTTCTCTCGCAGATCTCGATGATGTCCCTCCAATTTGAGATTGTCTCTACTCGGGCCTTTCTAGACTCGCCAAGTACTTCAGAGAAGTTGAGGCCTACTGCAACACTGTTTTCTGAGGCCTGTTCCGCTACTGTCTCATCGAATTCTTCAGGGAATAATACGTCGATCCTTGGATCCTGTGAGGCTCTTCTGTCAAGTTCGTGATCTGTGGAGATCACTGTGATGAAGTGATTATCTTCCCTTTGTTGCCGTAGCTTCTGCTTCAGTTGCCCCCAGTCAGAGGCCTTCAAAGTTTCAGATGAGAACTGTGTCATCCATCCGAGTTCCTCAGCTTCTCTGCTTAGCTGTTCCGGGATAGATGGATCAACATATGTCATGAAGAAAAACTATTATAGAGAAAATGTAAATAGTTGATGAATTACAGAGAGGGCAGAACTTCAGTATGCCCTTATTTTCCTCTATTGTCTGAGGCGTTCTGTGACGGCCTTACCTTCTCTGCTCCTTTACCTTTGTTGTCAAGGCCTCTGGAGCTTTTGGCTGCCGGCGTTACGCCTCTTTCTGCCCGGTCTCTATCATCTGTTATCCAGTTGAGATCGTCGTCACTCTGGATCTCTGGATGTTCCGGGTCCACCATTATAATTTCAAACCATTTCCTGTTTCCATCCTCTGCTACCCAGTAGCTGTCAAGGACTTCAAGGTTTGCGTACTTTCTTGATACACGCTGTTCTGCGATTACCTGTTTTGATTTCTTGCTGGAGTAACGGCTCTGACCTGTCTTACTTGGTGCTCTTCCTGCATCAGGCCTCTTCCTCTTTGTTCCTCCCTTATTTACTTTGGCACGTACTATCTTGAATCCATTCTTGGCCTTGAATCCTTTCTCTCGAGCCTTTGGACGTCTCGTGGGATTCTCAACTTCTACTGCTGCGTCCTGTTTTCTCCATTCGATAAGTCTTTCCTGCCAAAGCTCATCAAGATTCTCCTTCGGCTGATTGTAATTTTCTCTAGCGTACTTGTAGTATCCCACGGTTATCTCTCCTCGTATCCTATAAACGCCCTGCAAAATATTATAAACCCTGCCGGATCGAATAGTGTCATCGACCCGAAACAAATAAAAGAAAAATCTGTAATCACTTACTTGTGATACAAAATGCATCCAGCACTGAAAATACTTATCGGCGCATTAATGATTGCAATCGGAGCCTACACATCAATAACATTCCTAGACCAACTGACAGCCCTGATACTTGGAAGCATCGGGCCACTACTCATACTGATCGGAGCCTTCATAGTCTGGCTTGAAAGCGATGAATGGAAGATGAGCAGACAGGACAGCAAAGACAAAAAGAGAGACACAGGCCTACAGGAACAACTCAACACAGCCAAAAAGATCAGAGAACAACAGAAACAGGAATCAAAGACACAGGACAGACAGATCAAAAGAGACTACACAGACGTACTTGAAGGCACAGTCAAAGAAGCCAAAGAAACAATCAACAGCATGAACAACGCCAACTACGACGCACTCATCGCCGCAGAAAGAAGAGACAAAAACAGAAAAACACTCATCCAATGGCTAGAAAGACAAAAACAGTAAACAGACCTCCCATTTGAGGCCATCACACATACATTTATTTTTTCCTTTAATGCAGCGTACTTTCTCTACTTATTACTTTTTCTTCCTATTTTTACGTTTCTTTTTGGTTACCGAAGGTTTGTAAACTAGTCTAAATCATCTGATTATATGAGTCAAGGCCTGAGATTGTTATTTCTGATATTTCTAGGAATGCTTATCTTTTCAGTGCAGGCCTCGGCACAGACTTACAATTTCACTACATGTGGAGCAGAAGGTCGTGAAGGGCCTTCTGAGAGTGACTGTGAATCTGAATACGAAGGTACATCACTGGCAGGCATAGACGTAGAAGGCAATGGAATTCAGACGTGGGAAGTCCCTGAATCAGATGAATATAGAATCACTGCGTATGGATCTCAAGGACCAGATCAAGGTTCTGGTTGGGGTGCTGTAGTGTCTGGCACATTCGAATTGGAAGGAGGTGAGGAACTCAAAGTAATAACAGGTCAGCAAGGATCAAGCGGGTCAAGAGATGCTGCAGGAGGAGGCGGAACATATGTTTATGCGGATGTTGAAGGAACACCATACCTTGTAGCCGGTGGAGGCGGAGGAGGTACAAACACTAACAGCAATACATCAAGACAACATGGCCAAACCACGACTTATGGTGCTAACGGACTAAATTGTGCCAATAGAGGATCAGGAGGTACAGATGGAAGCGGTGGAGATAGCTCAAGCGGCAATAGTCATGGTGGTGGAGCAGGATGGATAGGACAAGGGGGAGATAGCGGAGGAGGAGACCCTCCTAGAGACGGCGCATTAGGCGGCAGTGAAACCTACGACGGCGGATTTGGCGGAGGAGGAGGCGCATCAACAGTAAGCGGATTCAGCTACACTGGTGGAGGCGGAGGTTATTCAGGAGGCGGAGTATCTAGGTGTACTTCAAGTAGTAGCACCGCACGCGCTGGAGGAGGAGGAAGTTTTATTGAAGCTACAGCAGAAGATCCTGCCACCAGCGATGGAAACTGGGAAACAACCGGAAACGAACCTAATAGCGTGTATAAAGGAGAGGTAGAAAGCTTAAACGAATTTAACGAAGGACATGGGACAGTATTGATTGAAAGAGGAGGATCAGACTTCTGCAACTTTAGAGGACCTATAAATGAATGTCTAATGAATGAAACCAATCAGCTACAAGAACAGGAATACAATATCTCCAGCGTCTTTGAGTCCCGCAGTAATGCAGTATTCGAGGCCTTCCAAGGACCAGCAACACTAACAATAGACAACACAACCAGTATCTCAGGCCTCTGGAAAGGAAACATAAATATTGAGTCTGAGCGGACTAGACTTGAAGCAGGAGCACAATTCCAGCCAGAAGGAGAAAAAATAGTAATTGGAAATTAGCTCTGATCTTGATACAGCTTTTTGATTCTCTGTAGTGTGTCTGCCTGTTCTTTGTCTTCTCTGAAGCGTTTCATTCGTGGAAATCGCAGTGCGTATCCGGATGAGTAATTAGGAGATTTCTGTATTTCCTCGTATTCTGCTTCCACTATTATTTCAGGCCTGACTTCTACTTTTCTTCCATCTTCTTCTGTAATCAGTGGCTTGAGTTTTCCTGTTATTTCCTGGAACTGTTCGTCTGTGAGACCTGTAGCCATTTTTCCGACTTCCTTGTATTCGTCTTTTTCTTCGTCGTAGCAGCCGAGGAACAGTCTTCCCAGCCAGTCACTTCTTCGCCCCTCACTCCATTTAGCGCCGACGATCGCCAAGTCCAGTGTCTCCATAACAGGCTTCAGCTTCACCATGTAGCCGACTCGATTGCCAGGCCTGTACTCTGATTCAAGAGACTTCATCATAATTCCTTCATGTCCGTCCGAAAGGCTTTGCTGCTGCATCTCGCTGACTTCCTCTTCATTTGACGTCTCCCTGTGATCCGCCAGTCGGACAGACTCCTTCTCCTCTTCTACTATTTCCTCAAGTTTCTTCCAGCGTTTGCTGTAAGGCCTCTCCAGTATCGGCTCATCCAGATAAATAAGATCAAAGGGCCTGACTTCTACAGGGATCTCCTTCTTCAGTTTCTGTATCTCGTACTTCCTCTTGATCCTCTTGGAAAGCTTCTGGAATGGAATCATTCCTCCATCTTCCGGATCATATCCCACAAGCTCCGTATCTATTATACAGTTATCTGCATTGATATTCTCCTCTACAGCTTTCACTGCATCCGGGAACTGCTCTGTAACATTCTCCAGTCGACGTGTAAATACTGTGACATCTCCATCGACGACGTGTATCTGTGCACGCATCCCGTCATACTTGTAGTCGATAGCTGCCGGCTTCCCAACTTCCTCAAATCCTTCTTCTATTGTCTCAACTTTCTTCGCCAGCATCGACTTGATAGGCCTCCCCAAGACCAGTTCCAGTTCTTCGACTGATTCAAGGCCTTCTTTACAGGCTTCAGCTACTTCTCCAAAGTCGTTTGTGAAGTCGTAGGCCTTCTGTATATCTTCTGCGTGTTCTCCATCGAAGAAGGCCTCTGCCAGTGCGTCTCTTATCGTTCCTTCTCCTACTCCAAGCCTCAGGTTGTTTATTATTATTCGGGCGGTGTATCGGGCTTCTCTTGGCTCTGCTGAAGAGATCAGTTCTGCCAGTTCTTTCTGTTTCTTATCCTGATCCACGCTCTGTGAGATGCCAGAGGCCTCCATCTCTGCCACTTTCTCAAGGCGGTCAACTACTTTTTCTACTGTTAGTTCTCCAGTGAAGAGTCTCTGTTGAGTCTTTTTCTCTACCATCTTCTCCGCGGCAAGGCCTAGGTCACCTTTTTCTTTCCAGGCCTGTTCTACTTCGTCTTCTGTTCTTCCTGTAGCCTTTGATATTATTTTGACGAGTGTCTTGCTTGATACTCCGAGATCCATGTTTTTCCATGCAGGGAAAGGTGTTCCTGTCGTTAGAAGCACTACTTCCTCCAGCTCATCTTCTGATTCCTGGAATAGTTTTGCCAGAATACTTGTCTTCTCAAGATTCTTCTGTGTCTCTTCCAGTTCTTCAAAGGCCTCTGTTACTCGCGAGTATTTCACAGTTTATGAAATAGTACCTGAAGGTTTAAACCTGTAGGAGACGCATTAGTGGTTGATGTCGGTTCTTGAACAGACAGGGAAGATCACATCTTTCAGAACTCCGAGAGATGAAACAATCTCCAGAAAAATAATAGGCAGAATACTTGAAGCAGGAAGAAAGGCTCCCTCACCAGGAGGAGCCCACACGCTTGAATTCCTCGTAGTTGAATCAGAAGAGGTAAGAGAAAAAGTGGAGATGGTAGTGGGAGATGAAAGAGTGGTAGAGGCCCCAACATCCATCATCGTATTCAGCGACGTGAACAGGATGGCCCGAAGAATAGGAAGCGAGAAAGCCGAAGAGGCCTCTCAGGCAGAGGCTTCGTGTGCAGTCCAGAATATGCGCCTAGTCGCTCAGGAAAACGGTGTTTCCAGCTGCTGGTTCTCCGGTTTCGAAGGACGATTACTGGCAGACAAGGTGGCTGCTCCGAAGAACAAGGTGCCGCTGGCTGTTGTTTCACTGGCTTTCACGGATAATCCTGTGCCGATGAAGGAGAAGTTCGGACTCAACGAGATATGCTTCTACGACGAGTACGGAAGTCAAGTCAGCACACTGTTTGACGGAGCGGAATGGGACGGCATTGAAGAGGAAAAAAGAGTGTTCAACAAGAAAAGAAAAGGCCTCATCGATAAACTGAAACGGCTACTACACAAGCATTTATAAATATTCAACTTTTTATTTACTGTAGAATGGTAAAAGTCTCCAGTTTTTGATGGGCGTAATGAGTGCCCGGTGAGAAAGGTTTATAATTTACTGGAGAGAATCATTCATTATACTAAGGTGAAAAAATGGTAGCAAGCCAAGAGACTCTGGACAAGCTCGAAGATATCGGGCTGAACATGTACGAAAGAAAAATCTATTCTGCTCTACTCGGCAGAGGAGTTTCAACAGCCGGAGAGCTATCCGAAATGACGAACGTCCCACGTTCAAGAGCTTACGATGTCCTTGAGTCTCTTGCGGAAAAGGGATTCGCTGTCATTAAGTCCTCCAAGCCAATGGAGTACGTATCAATCCCTCCACAGCAGGCTATTGAAAACATAAAGAAGCAACACAGACAGGAACTTCAGGAGAAGATTGGTAGACTTGAAGACTTCAAGGAATCCGAAGCAGTATCAGAGCTTGAAAGCCTGTACGATCAAGGCCTCGAACTCGTTGATCCTGCAGACATGTCCGGAAGCCTCAAAGGATCCAGACAAATCCAGCAACATCAAGGAACAATGTTCCAAGATGCAAATGAGAGCATAAGAATACTTACATCAGAAGAAGGCCTCAAGGATCTACGAGAGAACCACATGAGCACATTGCAGGAAGCAAAGGATCAGGGAGTGAACGTAAAGATTCTTGCACCTGTATCAGATGAAAACTTTGAACACTATGAAGGCCTGAAGAATGTTGCGGAGCTAAGACATCTTTCTGAAGATGAAGAGTTCAACACACCTGAAGGACGCTTCTCGATTGTTGACAACGATGCAGTTACAATGTCGATGACACACGAAGAAGTTCATTCCACACAGGACTCAGCTTTCTGGAGCCAGAGCGACCACCTAGCTGAAAACACTATGGCGCCAGTATTCGAGACACTGTGGAATAACGCTGGAAAGGAACCTGAGAAGCCTGATTCAGTGAAAGGCCCTGAATAGACTGTTTTTAAAATAAAAAAGAGAGTGAAGGGAGGCCTTGAAGGCCTCTCAAATGTTCTGTTTTTCTAGATTTCTGCTGTCAAAGGCGCATCATTGAATGGAGAGGCAAGGATTGAAGCCATCGTATCCATTGTCAAAAGCGAGAATAGATCAATTGATTCCTGTGTCTGTACTGTTTCAAAGTCCAGTGTCTTGTCCGTAGCGTTCTCCGCAAGATCTTCTGATACCTGTCTTCTACCGAGATGATCTACCAGGCCTTTCTCCTTTGCGTCTTCACCCAGCATCACGCTTCCGTCTCCTACTTCAGCTATCTGATCGTCTGTGAGATCTCTTCTGTCCTGTACGAGATCCATGAACTGGGTGTGAATCTGTGAGGCCTGTTGTTCCAGTGCCGCTATGTCTTCTTCAGTGGTATTCTGGAACGGATCTCCTAGGCCTTTGAATTCTCCTGATGATACGTTGATGTACTCTATTCCGTATCGTTCAAGTGTTTCAGAGAATTCGAGATAAGAGCTTCTTACTCCTATACTTCCTGTCATCGAGCCTTCATCGGCTACTATTTCATCGCAGCCGAGGGCAGCTAGATATGCTCCTGAAGCTGTTACATCTCTCATCCGGCAGATAGTAGGAATATCCATGGAGTCAATTTCATCCATGACTTCCTTTGAGGCCACTACTGTGCCTCCTCCGGAGTTGATTTCATAGATAACGGCTTCGTAGTTCTGTTCCTTAACTTGTTCGTTGAGTTCTCTGACTTCTTCAGGATTTATGCCGGAAGCGTCGAATGCGCTTTCTGGGCCTGTTGCTGAAATCGTCCCTGAAAGGTCGATGTATCCGGCTTTCGCTTCCTCTAGATCGAAGTCAAAGCTGAATGCTGTGCCTGCTGACAGCAGAAGTGTCAGTGCAGCTACTGCAGTTAGAATCTTCTTCATATATTATCAGGATTTTACAGTATGTTCTTTTTAACTTTCGGCTTTACAGATTTCCAGTATAATGTCTGAACTCAGGGAGCTTTCACGAACAATAATTGAAGAAATAGAGGCCGGCGAGATAACTGAGAAGCAGGAAGTAGAGGTACGTAAAAAGGAGTTATGCCGGGAAAACAGTATCTCTGGCATACCCAAGAACAGTGATATCCTCAGCTTCAGAGAAGATGACGAGAAGAAGGCCCAGCAGCTTCTGAAGAGAAAACCGACTAGAAGTATCTCTGGCATTGCCAATATAGCGATTATGGCGAGGCCAGCTCCCTGTGGCGGAGGCTGCACATACTGTCCCAAGGGAAAGAACGCACCGCAGAGCTACACCGGGAAGGAACCTGCGACACGCAGGGCGATAAGGAATCAGTACGATCCCTTTGATCAGGCCCAGGACAGACTTGAACAGTATGAGAATAACGGACACAGTATCGACAAGTCGAAGCTGATAATCATGGGAGGAACATTTCCCTTTCAGGATCCGGACTACCAGAAACAGTTCATAAAGAGAGCTTTCGACGGATTCAACTCTTACCCTGAAAGAGATAGTATAGTAGATAGCGACAACTTTGATGGAGCAGAATCTCTGGAAGCAGCTCAGGAAATGAATGAGACTGCTGAAGTCAGGAACGTCGGAATCACTTTTGAGACGAGGCCTGATATTGCAGAGACAGAGCATATTGACAGGATTCTGGAGATGGGAGGTACTAGAGTGGAGATGGGAGTCCAGACAGTCTTCGATGAGACACATGAGATAACTAATAGAGGTCACGGAATGGAACCGGTGATTGAGGCAACGAAGAGACTGAAAAACGCTGGCTTCAAAGTAGCATACCACTTGATGCTAGGCCTTCCAGGAGAGGACTACGATAAAGATATAGAGAAATTCAGGGAAGTATTCTCCAATTCAGATTATCAGCCTGATGAAATCAAGATATACCCGTGTGAAGTAATAAAAGGGACAGAACTGTACAGACAGTATGAGGAGGGAGATTTTGATCCTATTACTGATGAGGAGGCGAAAAGGAGATTGAAGAAAGCTCAGAAAGATATTATCCCTCCGCACGTCCGTGTGAAACGTGTAATGCGTGATATACCTTCCACAGAAGTTGATGCAGGCCCTCAGTTGACGAATATGCGTCAGATGGCTTTACAGGAGCTTCATGAAGAAGGAGAAAGATGCAGCTGCATCCGTTGCCGTGAAGTAGGCCACGTTAAGAGAACTCATGGATTGACTCCGGAAGAGGAAAACGTGGAGCTTGTGGAGAGAAATTACGAGGCCTCAGAGGGAGAAGAGTATTTCCTAAGCTTTGAAGATACTGTCCACGATATAATCCTTGGATTTACGCGTCTACGTGCCCCGGAAGAAAGTTTCAGGCCCGAGATCAATGATAATACTTTACTTGTAAGGCAGTTGAAGGTTCTTGGAACAGCTACAGGCCTTGAGGATGAAGGAGATGTTCAGCATAGAGGCCTTGGTAGAAGTCTTATGGATGAGGCTGAGGAGAAGTGTAGGGAGTTAGGCCGGGATAAAGTTACTGTGATCTCTGCTGTAGGTACACGGGAATATTACAGGAAGCTCGGCTATGAACGAGATGGTCCTTACATGTCGAAGAAGCTGTGAAAAATTTTGTTCTTTTTTGTTAGAAATAAAAATAAAGAAAGAGGTCGTTTGCGACCCCCCCTCTCTAGCGGCGTTCCAAATCAAGGTGGCATCAGTTGGAAGAATGTTGATTCTTCAGTTCTTGCCACTGATCAGCGAATTCGTCTTTCATATGCTCTAGAGCTACTTTCTCTTCGTCTTCTAGCTCTCTGTTCTCAACAATATTCCTGTAAACTTTGTAGGGATGTGTCGGAACTTCTTCCTGCATGTTCTCCCTGAAATCTTGTTCGAATTTATGTCTGTGCTGATCAACCTTCTCCTTTAGAATGCCATTCTCCTCCCAAGAGTCGTTAATCTTTTACGTCGAACTCTTACCTAAATCCCAGAGGCTAGGCATACACTGAAAGCGGAGTTTAACTCTTATTAACCTTACGCCCCTCTGAACCCTCCAGACAGCCACACATAAGCCGATGTTACTTCTATCAGCTAACAACAAAAGCAGGTTTTGATGACGTAATAAAAAACACAGCAACACCCTCACATACGCCAGAGAAAGAAAAATAGGGAGCCCCTACTAGTATAAAATCTGTAAAGATCTGTAAAAACAAATAATAAAACTATATAGGCCTTGAATTGAGGCCTCTTTACGCTATTGTTTCTTTATTCTTCGAGGACTGATACTAGTTCCTGTGCTGCCTGTTGTGCTTGGCCTGATTTGTTTTCGATAGTCTTGAGGTATGCTCCTGTAAGGACTGATCCTGCAGCAGCCATTTCACGAGCTACAGTCCTGTAAAGATCTATTTCCTCTACTTTTTCGTGCTCTCTATTTCGGCCTTGATCACTCGTGCTTCTGTCGTAGATTTCCTGTGCTGAAGCATCAAGGATGACTATGTGTTCTGGCTCCAGATTTTCGATCGTCCATTTCGGGAGCCCTGGAAGGAATCCATGCGGCGTCTTAATCGCTGCGTGTGTGTCAACGATTATTTTGCCATCCTCTGCATCTTCTACTATCGATTCAGCAGCCTGCTTCTGTATCTTTTTCTGTTCTTCTGAACTGATATCTTTTATTTCGTCGCGTGATTCCACCAGGCCTTTTTCCATGGCCAGATCCAGCATTCTGTCGCCGTAGTTGATTATTTCGTATTCTTCTGTTGAAAGCTTCATTGCTTCCTCCAGAACTGTTGATTTTCCGACTCCTGAAAGGCCTACGACTATATTGACATTGCTCATTGTACTAGTTTCAGTTTCTTGAACAAGAATTTTAACCATTCCTCATCTTCCTGAAGCACATCCACCAATCTGTAGGCCTGTATCTTCTCCGCAACGTTGCCAGGAATGCCTTTTTCCTCCAGTTCTTCTGGCTGTCCTTCAAGGAAGTCTTTGAGAAGATTTCTTGCATTACTGTATTCTCTTTCCGTCTTGGCTACGATTCTGTCACCTTGTATGAACGTGTTCTCATATTTTTCCGTGAACTGTTCAAGATGCTCAGTTCCATGGAAAATCCTTGGGCCTTTCTGGTAACCTATATCAGGAAGCTGTTCATCCAGCTCGAAAAACATTCTTACAGACTCTCCTACATGGAAGCCTGACTCGTATACACGGAAGCCGTGATCCTCCAGTACGGAAAGCATTCTTTTCTGTACTTTACGCATCTGCGGATACAGTATATCGTCAGGCCTGTCCGGCTTATCGAACTCCAGTACAAGGAAATCTGCTCTTGCCCGAACCTCCTTCTTCAAAAGGAATTTATCGGGAACGATATCCTCTTTCTGGAAAAAGTTGAGGCCGGGCATACTGTTGAACTTCCAGGCCTTAAACACGAACTCAGCATAGTTCTCCTCAGTAAGAACAGATGCAACGTTTCTCTCCGGATCAACAGGATCGATAACAACGAGTGCTGACTCACTGAACTTCTTCTCAAGCTCTCCTGAGAGGCCTTCAGGATGATGATCTGCCGGATCAATCACCTTGTTTTTTCTCCAGTCCTCTGCCTCTTCCAAGAGTTTCCTCAGGCTTCCTGCCTCGTAGATCAGCAATTCACAGAGGTATCCCGAGAACCCTCTTGTCTTGAGAGATGAACCGTAAATACCTGAGGCACGTAGAAAGGCCTTCAACAACACTACGTCCTCTCTCTGACTCTGAGATAATCTTCCGTCCACCCATTTAGCGTGGTGAGGGCTTCTATCGACCGCACTCCTGATGTTTTCCGGATCTGTATCGTAGCACGGCACTACTTCTACTTCATGAAGGCCTATTTCTCCCTTGGTGTACGGATGCTCAGCATATTCCACCTCGTACTCTCCGTTGAACTCATCGAATACCTCTCTTCCAATCTGTAGGCCTCTTTTCTCCAGTTCCTGTCTTTCAACGCTTTCCGGAAACATGATGAATACGTCGATGTCTCTGTCACCTTTCATGCACGTGCCTCTACCTGCGGAGCCAGCGAAGAACGCCTCGAGGCCTTTACTTTCGATGAACTCCTCTATCTCAGTGTAGGCCTCCTCTAGCTCCTTCAAGTCCCTCTCTTCTGGATAGAGACGGTTCAGTGCTTTTCTTCTTATTTTTTCCCATGGAAGGCCTGAATCGTTCATAAGAATAGTATTGTATATCGGATTAATTTAATCTCTTCCCGAACAAGATTTTGGCAAAAATAGAAAATAGAGATATGTGTTGGCCTCTGAGGGGAGGCCTGTAAAGCGTTTATTCCTGTACGCCTTTGAACAGTTTTCTGTCGTCGACTACCCAGTAGTCGATTTTGTCTCCTTCTGAGACATCGAATTCGTCAGGTATCTGCATATCTTCTGTTTCGTATGTCTCCATGTCCATAACCTGTGCGACGTCTCCATCCTGTGATACGATCTGGCCAACTTTCTTGTCCATGTCCGGACTCATCATCATAGTGTCAGCTGGCTTGGTGATGTGTCTGTCTTTTTCGTCGAATAGGCCTCTTGCCTTGATCTTGGCTTTGGCGGATCCGTGTTTTCCCGGGCTTGATTTGGAGACGCTTCTTACTTCGCATGGTTCTCCTTCTATCATGACGAAGGATCCGTTGCGGAGTTTTCCTGCTTCTACTTGTTTCGGCATTTGCTGGACACCTTCACTGTGTCGCAAGCTCTACGTCTTCTTCTTTTACCGTGTTTCTGTTCGCATGATTAGCCATTCTTATTGCTTCAGCTGCGACTTCATCTCCAAGATCTTCTAGAGCATGTTTAAGTTCTTCAACTGCTCCTTCTGATACTCTTTCTGCTCCTGCTTTCCTGATTATCCTTTCAATTGGTGCATTTGGTAGGCTCATTGTTTATCACAAAAGAATCTTCGTAGAACATTTTTTAATAATCAAAGGGAAATACCAGGAAACACCGAGGACAAAATATTGATGAAAGCCGCAGTTGACTCCAATATAATAATCCACAGCAGGAGAGGAAAAACATTCGAAGAAGCTTATACCGTTCCAGGAGTGCTCAACGAGCTTGAAACAGAGAAGGCGAAGCGAAACGCTGACACCATGAACCTGGAAACACAAATGCCTTCAGAGAACTCGATAGAGGAAGTGAAAGAGGCCTCGGAGAAGATTAATTCTCCTACTTCTGATGTAGATGAGGAACTGGCGGCGCTTGCACTGGATAAGGATCTAACGCTTGTAACCGATGATAAAGCTTTGCAGAACCTTTCAATGCTTCTCGAAATAGAATTTGAGGCCTTCATGGAAACAGAGATTGATGAAGTGCTTCAGTGGAAGCGGAGATGTAGTAACTGCGGCTCAGAGATCAAGAAGGTCCCTTGTCATCGCTGTAGTGCTGAACAGAGTGAGTTGAAGGCCTATCCGTATAATTGAGAGCGAATTCTTTAGTCAAAATCAGTAGTAGAGGTCCTATAATCACTCCTTTCACTCCAAGTACTAGAGGTCCTGTCAGGAACCCGAGGAAGATTACTAGAGGGTGTTCGTTCATCTGTTTTGAACCAACGTAAGGCCTCAAGAAGACATCAGCGATTATATTGATTACTATTGTACCGAATAGGATTATCAGAGTTGCTTTGAATGGCTCGCCGATCATAAAGTAATAGATCCCTATCGGCCCGTAAACCATGAACCCGGCAAAGAGTGGTATAAGTGCGGCTAGGCCTATCAGTATCGCCCATAAAGGAATGAAAGGTATTGGAGTTGTTATTAAGGCGATTAGATAGAATCCTACAGCTGTCACCAGAGCCAAGATGAAAGCTACTATGAACTGAGTCATGAATACTCCTTTGAATATTTCATCGATAGACTTGAGAAGAGAGTTCACAATATCTCTTTCAGGCCTCGGAATATTCGATATGATGGATCCGATCTGCCTCTCTAGTTTGTTTCTGTCTTTGTAAACGAAAAGAGCAGTTACAAGGAAGATGCTGACATCAATCAAAAGGAAAGGAATCCTTGTGAACGTATCTACCATCATGGTGCTTATCTGATCCGATATTTGGTTGATAAATGATTCAAGGTTTGTCTGGAACTGTGGCGACAGATTCAAGAACTCAACAACAGCTATTATGCCTGTCTGTACTGTTCCTGTGAACTCATTTATTCCAGCAAGTATCTCAAAGAAATTATTTATGAAGAAATACAGGGAAGCACCTACAGCTATTAGAACACTGGATATAACTATAGCAGAAGACAGAAACTCATTATCCAGCCTAGCATCAATTCTCTCATGTGCAAAAACAAGCAGATATGAAACAGCAACAGCAAGAACTATAGCATCAAGAAACGGATAAATAATCAAAAGACTTCCCAAGACAAGAAGCAGAGTAACCAAGATCGTCTCCCTCTGCGCCCTCATACTTTGACCAGACATAAAACAATTATATTTTAAGAAAAGTTAAATCAACTGTGGACAAAGAAACACAAACAGTATTTGTTGTCACCTGGACGTAAAACAAACGTCCATAAGTTATAAAAAAGTTGCGGGATCGACAGTATTTAGGTGTATATAAAAATGAGCCAGGATTCTGCAGAAAATATTCCGCGAAGGCAGCACGATAATTATGAAGTACCGGACGAATGGAAGACAGATGAAGACGATTCTGAAGGCCAAGATGGAGAAAGCGAAAACGACGTAGAGGCTGAAGGATACGAGCTTAGACAGGAAGAAGCTGAAGAAGGAGATGAAGTACTTACATGTTCTGAATGTGGAGGACAACAGTTCGAAGAAGATTCTTCAAAAGGAGAACTTATCTGCATCAGCTGTGGAACAGTGATAGACGAAAACAGGATCGACGAATCCGCAGAATACAGAGCCTTCAACGCAGAGGAAAAAGAAAAGAAGGCAAGAGCAGGACAGCCACTAACATATACGAAACACGACATGGGAATCTCCACAGAGATTGGACAGGGAAGCGGAGAACTATACAAAGTCTCAGGGAACAAAAGAGCACAGTACTACCGCCTGAGAAAATGGCACAAAAGACTCACAAAGTCAAAGGACAGGAACCTGGGCTTCGCTCTTTCAGAGCTCAACTCCATGATTTCCAATCTGAACCTTCCTGAATCAGTCCACGAAGAAACCGCAAGACTATACGAGAAATCTGTCGATCAAGGCCTCGTAAGAGGACGCTCAATGGAGTCAATCATTTCAGCAATCATCTACATCGTCGCAAGAAAACAGGGAACACCAAGAACACTGGATGAAATCTCAGACGCATCCGGAATCGAAAAAAGAGAAATCGGACGCGCATACAGATACGTAGCAAGAGAACTAGGCCTCAGGATTCTACCAGCCAAGCCACAGGACTACGTACCAAGATTCGCCGGAAAACTACAACTAAGTGGAGAAGTACAGGCACGAGCAAGAAACATCCTCAAAGAAGCAAGAGAAAGAGACCTACTATCAGGAAAAGGACCGACAGGCCTCGCAGCCGCAGCACTCTACATCGCAGCAGTCCTAGAAGGCGAAAAAAGAACACAAAGAGAAGTAGCAGACGTAGTAGGAGTAACAGAAGTAACAATCAGAAACCGCTACAAAGAACTCGCAGAAAAACTAGGCCTAGAAGACGAACTAGAAGAAAA
>JALDAN010000010.1 GCA_022729355.1 Candidatus Nanohalarchaeota archaeon
CGTAGAAGACGGAGAGATTACTGGGAAGATAGTCGTGGGAAGTCCGGAGCCGCACGGCCCGGATCGCGTACAGGCACGTGACGGACACCTGGCAGGGGAGATCGGTGCGGAGCTTGGAAGATACGGAGACTCAAAAAGTAACTGTGTACTACTTGATACGGAAGTAGTACGTGACTCGATATTTGATGAGACGATGATTCTACTGGGCGGGGTGCTTACAAATACTATTACACGGAGATTCAACGAGGCCTTTCCTGCAAGCTTTGAGGGAGAGAAGTTTCCCTACAGAGAGATAAAGACACCTGAGGCCTCTTACAGCGATGATTCTATAGGTGTTGTGGCCAGGGCTGAGCATCCTGAGGAAAGCGGTGAGGCATTGTTTCTGGTGGCTGGTGTTCGTAACTCTGGTACTGAGGCTGCGGTGCTAGCCTTCAAAAACCTGGAGAGTCTAGTAGATAGTTACAGCGGGGGAAGTTTCTACTGTATTGTTCAGGGACTTGACGTCGATGGGGATGGGGAGATAGACGACTACGAAGTGATTGAAACAGGATGAACAACGAAGAAGAGCAGAGCCGCTGGATGGTCTTCCAGACCGATGTATTAGATGTGCTGAGGCAGTACGAGGGTTACATGGATCACTCGGAGAGAGTAGGCAGCCTCAGGGATGATTCCAGGCCTGACTTCGTCGGCAGGATTACAAGAGAAGATAAGAAAGAGGTCTGGGTGGTCGACGCAAAAAACAAGCCCGAAATAAACAGAGAAGATCGTAAGCGGATGAAAAAATACCTTGAAATGCTTGAATCCAATCCCATCGATCTAGGACTGGAACTGAACGAGGCCTCCAACCACGAATTCAGAGGAGTATTCGTCACCAGCTCCGGAAACGTGGAAACAGAGAGATACGAACACGTCAACTTCAAGTCTCTACACCAGTTCCTTCAGAAAGAACTTGTCTACACAGATACAGAGAAAGTTGTCAGAGAAGTAGCGAAGATGCTGGAGAGAAAACAGTTAAGCCAGAGTCAGGCCCGATTACTCTCCAGATCACTGAAGCCGTTCGAGGACGCACGTAAAAGAGCCCTTCACACACTGGAAGAACTGGAGACAAGCTATATAGGCCTTGAACTGGATAAAGCACCTTTCGAGAGACAGCTTCCGGTAGAGGCCCGGCTCACACATGAGGCCCGTGACAAAGTATTCCTTATAGACATCCCATACAGCGAAGAGGCCTTGAGGAAGGTTTCTGGAAAGGTTGAGGAGGCGAAAAGTCTTATGCAGGACTCCGATAAAGATGTTTTCTTCGCGGCACTGGATACTTTCGGTAAAGATCTTGATTCCCGGCACGTTTTCAGACTTGACGATATAGAGGATGAGATACGTGAAGCAGCATCAATCATTTCGCCTGTTAGTATTGCAGAGCTTTTTACACCGAAGATTTCAACACAGCGTAAATGGCAGGACGGATACGTCGAGATCGAGGATACACATGAACTGGGATTCCGTGCCCGCGTTGCAACAGATGACGACGTGAAGCACCGTGTAGAGGCCTCTCTCAACTCCAAAGCACTGGAATCAATAAAGGAGCGGAAAATGAATACAAGAAAAGACTTCGGAGTAATAGAAGGAGGCCGTTTCATGATAGAGTTCGAAGTCACAGAAGACAGAGAAATCAGATACGGAGAAACAGTAGAATCAATCCAGAACTTCAGAGATACAGTTAAGACCATCTATCAGGCCTCAGTCAGTCCTGTGCTCAGCAGGAAAGTGAAGGCCTCACTGGATTGAAAAATCGGCTTTAAAAATCTGATTTCATTAATTACTGGTAGAGGGATGGATCAGGAGCAGTTTAAAGAGCTTAAACAGCTCGAACAAGTTGTACAACATATCGATAGAAACGTTGACTCCGTTATAGTAGAGGGACATGCCGACAGGAAAGTGATGAGGAAGCTCGGTTTCAACGGTAAAATATTTCTTTCAGCAGAGAAAACAATTGAAGACCTTGTAGAAGATGTTTCAAGAGGCTCGGACAGGACAGCAGTACTCACGGATTTCGATGAACACGGTAAAGAGCAGAACAGGGAGATCAGACACGCACTACAGGGAGAAGTAAAGAACTCGATCAAATCACGTGAACAACTAGGTAAACAGCTTACCTCCAACGGAAGAATGACAGTCGAAGCAGCAGCCCCACTCTTCGAAGACAAAGAACAGAAATTCATCGACGCAGCACTCTCACGCCTTTATACTTTCAGCTAGATTTAATTAGAGGCCTTATCTTTTCTCTGGTGTTTGTCTATTCTGGCGGCCATGATGAAATCGTTTTCGTGTAGGCCTTGTACTTCTGGTGTGTGGAATTTGATTTCTGCGGTGCCGTAGGTGATTGTGATTTCGGGGTGGTGTCCCTGACTTTCCACTAGTTCTGTGAGTCCTTCTGCCCAGTTCACTGCTTCAATGAATCCTTTGAAAGTGAATTTTCTTTTCAAGGCTTCTTCGTCTTCTATCTGCCAGTCTCCGTGTATCTGGGCCATGTAGTGCGGTATCTCGTCTTCTTTTATGCCTTCGTTTTCTGAAGCTACTGTACAGATTTTATCTGCCAGATGTGTCATATTACAGATTTTGTATTTTTGACGTGTTAAAATTTTCTATTTTTGTCTAGAAGTCTGTGAGCGAGCTCTGATTCTCTTTCAAGGCTCTGGCGTTGACTCCTTTCTCACGCTTGAGATAAGAGGCGAATTCGGAGTCGAAACCGTGATGAGTATACACTTTCTTCGGCTCAACTTCTTCAACCATTTCAACGAGATCTTGGAAGCCGCAGTGATCGCTGAACGGGAAGACTTTGTCGTAACCACCTCTGTACCTGTATGACTCAGTCATTCCCCAGCCGGAGAAACCTGCCTTGACACCGCCGGAGGCCTCCACAAGTTCCTCGATTGCATCGCTTTTCGAGAAACGTGTAGGCCCTATGAAGATTCCTTCACCGTTCAGCAGCAATTCCTTGTTTTCGCCGTAAGGCCTTGCATCGAAGCTGTGGTCTGTATGTTTTTCCACTACTTTGTTCATCTTCATGACGGCTCCGTGAGCGATTAAAGGCCTGTCCGTCACCTGTTTGACGAGGTACTGTATTTTCTGTGCTTTGCCGAGTGAGTAGCCGAACAGGAAAGGCGCATCCGTCTCCTCTATCCAGGCCTTTATCCTGTTCTCGATCTGTTCCTGCGGCGGCAGAGAATACGCCGGGATGCCGTAAGTGGACTCAGTCACAAGTATGTCGGCATCTACAGGATTGAATCCTTCGATGTAGGCTCTGTCACGTGTCGATACGTCGCCTGTGTAAAGTATTTTTTCTTCCCCTGTGTCGATTAATGCCGCAGATGATCCAAGTATGTGCCCTGAATCGATAAGCTCTATTTCCGGATGATCTGTACGACTGATTTCTTTCCCGAGGCGTGATTCAAGAAGCTTCTGAGTCAGTTTCGAGCAGACTACTTCGCTTTCTCCCTGATACGCGTGATCCATGTGGGCATGCGACGCTATATTTACTTCTCCAGAGGCCTTACGTGAGTCCGCAACGTATCTCGAGTTCTTGATATGTATCCCGTCTTTCTCACTGATCATCTTGCTGTAAAGAATTACTGGATTGGGAAATGATTTCAATCTCGACAGTTATGGATAAGGTAATTTAAAGCTCAGGCCTCTACATTTTCACTGTACAGACGCACAGTAATCTGTTCTGTGCGGGGGTGTAGCTCAATCCGGGAGAGCGTCCGCCTCCAGAAATATTCACTGGAGGAATGAGAGACACAGTCTCGATGATTAATCCTGAAAAATCGGAGATAGCGGAAGGTTGCATGTTCAAATCATGCCACCCCCATTCACTCGCACTTTCAATTTCTTCCTACATTTACTAAGCTATACTGTATCTTTATTTGTGGAGGCCTCCAATTTTCTACTTGTATGGATCGTGTTTCAGTTGAGGAGATGGAGGAGCTTGAGCGTTTGATGGTGGAGAAGTACAGGGTTTCCAGTGAGGTCTTGATGGAGTTGGCAGGTGAAAGGATCGCTGATGTGATACGTGAGCGTTTCTCCGGTAACTTGAAGATTGCATTTATCTGCGGTAAAGGAGGGAACGGTGGTGACGGATTCGTGGCTGCCAGAAGGTTAGAATCATACGGCTACGATGTACAGGCCTACACTCCTTTCGAGGAAAAGGAGTTGTCAAGGCTTACAGGTAGGAAGATGAAGTCGTACAATGAAGTCGGTGAGATGTCTATAGACTTTCCTTCCGCCAACGTCTACGTGGATGCCTTGCTGGGATACAGGATGGAGGGCGAGCTCAGAGAGCCTGTCAGCGAGACTGTCGAAAAACTGAATGACTGGAGCACAAATACTGTCTCCATAGACGTGCCTACAGGTCTCAATGTACGTGAGAGAGAAGTAGTTGAGAACTCTGTGAGGCCTGAACTGACGATCTGTATCGGCGTATTGAAGCATGGTATGACTGAGAATAACTCTGGAGATATAGTCTTAGTGGATGTAGGGATTCCTGTAGAGGCCTTCGAGGAACTGGATCTGGAGAGGCCACGGTTTGATGGAAGTAGATTTTATGAGATAGATAAATAGATTCTTAAATTTTTGTTATCAACTAGTGAATATGGATTGTTTTAGAAGAGAGTTTCTGGCTATAACCGGTGTTGCGGCAGCCACAACTATTGGAGTTGAAGCCTTAAAGGAGGATAAAGAAAGAGATGTGGCTCTGCAGGTTGATTTAGAAAAAATGCATGGAGAAGTCGGAGGGAATGATCTTTACGCAAATATATATGCTGAGGCGGATAAGGAAGGCCTTGATAACATAAGTGTTGAGATGCTGGAGCCAGGGGAAGAGGCCTGGAAAGTTCTTGATAGGGAGAAAGCAAGTGGAGATCAGGCAACTCTGGATACATCTTACAGTCCTCAAAACTTTGGAGAGTACAGGTTCAGAGCAGTTGCCACAGCTGGAAATGAGACATATAAGTCGAGCCAAGAAGGCCTTGAAGTCGTGTAGTTAAAACAACGTGTTTTATATCAATCAATAAAAGATGATTTTTTATGGAACGGAATCTTTCAGATAGAGAAAGGAAGCAGAGACTTGGTTTATCAGGAGTATTCGCAATCATTTCGGTAATACTTTACTTTCAGGAGTATCATACAGGCCTTGTAGCTGGTTCAGTGCTTCTTTCACTCGGCTTCGCAGTTAATTACTTCACGTGCTTCTGTACAGCAAAGAAAGCAGTGATGAAATTGAAACAGGCCTTCAAGTAAACAATAAGAAAAAAGGCCTCTGAGGGCCTTCAACTACTTTATTCTCTTAGTTCCAGAATCTTCTCCAGATTCTCTTTGTAGCCAGGCCTCTCCTCACTCGGTGTTTCAAGGATCATCGGTAGATCCTCGAATTCCTCTGCGTTCACTATATTTCTGAATCCTTTGTCGCCGATTTCTCCGCATCCGATGTCCTGGTGGTTGTCTTTTTCACTTCCTTTCTCGTCTTTGGAGTCGTTCAGGTGCAGTACTTTTACTTTTTCGAGGCCTATGTCTTCTCTGATTTCCTGCAGGAAGTCCTGGAAGCCTTCTTTTTCTCTGAGTTCGTAGCCTGCTGCGTGTGCGTGACACGTGTCTATGCATACTCCAATCTTTTCGCTGTCTGTCTCAGCTTCGTGAATCATCTCTCGTAGCTCGCCCATGGATTTACCCAGTGTCGTTCCTTTACCTGCAGTGTTCTCAAGCAGGAGAGTAACATTCTCTGGTATATCCAGTTCATCGATTCCTTCTGCGATTCTTTCTATTCCGTTTTCTCTGCCGCTGCCGGTGTGAGCTCCAGGATGGAATACAACGTACTCTACCCCGAGTTGTGCTGCTGCGTCAAGTTCTGCCTGAAGACAGTCAATCGATTTCTGGAAAAGCTCATCCTTTGGAGTCGCTAGATTTACGAGATAAGTTGAGTGGATGACATACGGGTTCTGGTCATGTTCATCTCTGCTGTCCTGAAATTTTTCTCCATCATCGTCTTCGTATTCTGAGACGCTCCATGTTCTTGGAGAGCCGGCGAATATCTGCCCTGTGTTTCCGCCGATTTCCTCCTGTCTTTCAACTGCTTTTTCAACTCCTCCTGAGATACTGACGTGTGCACCTATCCTAATATTCATAGTGTAACTAGAGAGGCCTAAATTCAAAAGTTGCATCCCTGTAAATGCAGGAAGAGAATTAAAGAGTTAGACAACGTAACAAACTCATGGATGTAAACAGTTACCCTGAGGCTCTTGATACAGGCCTTGAAAAAGCTTTGACAGGGCTTCAGAGGCTTTCCAGAAGATATGATGTGGAGAAAGTAGTCTTCGGAGTTGAAGGAGCACGTGAATGGCCTATTGAGGCCTCTGAGTTATCTCAGGAAGAGTTTGAGGAAGAAATCGTTTCAGCTCTGAGTAGTACGAATATTCCTGCTTCTGAATCTCTAATGGATAGATCATACTTTGATATACATATAATGGATACGAGGAGCTACAGCTTCGGGGATCTTGAAAGAGGCGATGCTGTTGAAGCAGCTATGTTAAGATATGATCTTTCCGGAGGCCTCAGAGATGTCGAGACAAGAGGAGGCCCAAAATATACGACAGGAGACTCTCCCACGCTGGAAGAGCGAGTGGAGAAAGCATTTCCTTTGTAATCAGGGATCGAGGTATTAGAGTTAGGATTTTAATTTTTTGTTACTTAATTACTGTACAATGGATATTATCTCGCTGGCTCCTTCCAATACTGAGATTCTTTACAGGGTTGGTGCTGAAGATCAGATTATAGCGACTACTTCTCTCTGCGACTATCCTGAGGAAGCGATTGAGAAGCCCAGTGTAGGTGGCTGGACGAATCCGAAGATTGAAAGAATAATAGAACTTAATCCAGATATGATAGTAGCTTCTGATGACTTACAGGATGACGCCGTAGACAGGATTGAAAGCGAAGGATTCCCTGTACTACAGGTGAAGCCACATACAGTAGAAGAAGTCTATGAAAGCATCGAGAGAATAGGGGAAGCAGTTGGAAGAGATGAAGAGGCCTCAAAACTTGTACAGGAAATTAAAGAAAGGATAGAAGGCCTGGATTTTGATGGTTCGCCACGTATTTATTGTGAGGAGTGGATGGATCCGCCTATGGCTTCCGGAAACTGGATTCCAGGCCTCGTAGGAAGAGCTGGAGGAGAATACTTCATTGAAGAAGGAGAGAGAAGCAGAAAATTTGATCCGGATAAGCTGAAAGACTTTGATCCAGAGTATATTTTCATGAATATCTGTGGAGCGGGAGAAGGCCTTTCAACGGATGAAATAGAGAAAAGAGATGACTGGCAGGAAATTACAGCAGTAAAGAACGGGAACGTGTATGTAATCGATGATTCTCTTCTGAACAGGCCTGGGCCTAGAATGGTGGAAGGCCTGAGAGAGATGGTAGAGATAGTTAATTCTGTAGATTACTAGGCTACAGTTTATTCTGTGAGTCTATCATAAGTTTTCTTTACTTTATCTGTAATCTGTTGCCAGTATGCTGATTGAGTGGTTTCATCAATTTTGATCGGTGCTTCTGTCAGGTATTCATCGCAGTCAAAGAATGAGTCTCCGACGAATTGTGATGCTAAATCTAGATTTTCTCCAGGCCTAATCACATTGTTTTCTTCATCATATTCGATGATATCTTCTTCATCTAGTATTTCTAGATGATCTGAATAAAGGCAAACATAGACTGATTTTTTATCTCTGCCTGTTATTTCGTCTTCGTCTTTGCCTGTTTCAATTGAAGCAATTTTCGTTGCTAGTTCGCTTAATTTTATTTCTTCTGAACTCTTTTCAGACCATAAATCGTTTCCATTGTTTGTGTTTGAGAAGTATCTGATTACGTCTCTTCTCCTAGAATTGCTCAGTACAGAAAAGAGATCATCTGTAGATATGCTCTGTTGGTTGTATTTGATATCGTTATTTCTTTCCTCAAAGCTATTACCAACTAGTCCGGAAAGTATTTCAAAATTCTGGCCTCTACTGACTTCTCCTCTATCTAGCTCCACTACTGCAATTTCATACAGTTTTTCTAGCTGGTGTTGATACAAGTTGATATATACTCTCTTCCTCTCCTTCGAGTTTAACTCGTTTATTCCTTTATCATTTTCAAGTGCTGCGATTTCCTCGGCTAGCTCTCCCTGATTCACAGGCCCACCAATATCATCAAGATATCTGATCACATCTCTTCTTCTAGCCCGTCTTAAAGACTGATAGGCATCATCTCGATGAATTCCTTCTCTTCCTGATTCTTCCTCTTCAAGAAGTCCCTCATCGAATGTAACCTCATCTGTTTCGTCTCCATTATTTCTCAGTTCTCTGATTTCCTCAATCGTTTCTTCAGAAGTCCCAAGAGGATCTACTCTTGATGTCCTATCAACTTCTGCATTTTCAGCTTCACCTTGCTCAGAAACACGTACCTTCTTGCTTCTACCCTCCTGTTCTCTTCGAACTACTCCATCATCCTCAAGACTACAGAGAACCTTACTTACATGACTCTGAGAATATTCTGAAAACTCATGTAAACTCTTTTGAAGGACTTCACCCTCTTCTGAGAGCATATCCAAAATTTCCTCTCTAGCAGACGGTCCTCGTGTTGTCATACCACAATAGTAAAAACTAAATATTATAAATCCGGTTTTTGGAAAATTGGTTAAAATCGATTAGAGACAGTCTTTAGTCCGGCACTAGATACTGTTCAGGATTGTAGAACGACTCTGCTACTTTATCCGTTAAAACCTGTAAATTCTGATCTTCTTCAATAACTCCAGAATCTTTGTCGTAATCAATTATGTCATTTGCGTCAAGTTTGTCCAGATGCCCATGACTATATAGTCCTATATAAACATTTTGTCGCTTACTGTCGCTTTTCTCAATATTTTCCGGATTTAAATCTAATTCGCTTGCTGCAATATGTGTTGAAAGTTCTCCAAGAGTCACAGAGCCCTCAAAATTGTTAAAATACCTTATAACTGCTCTCCTACGTGAATTACTCAATAAATGATAAGCAACATCAACGTCAAGATTATTTTCATCTACAGAGATTTCCTCCAACGGCTGATCAAAAGTCTCACCGACCAGCTCATAAAATATTCCCGAATTAATGTCTTCTTTAACCGTTCCACGATTCTTATCAAACTCTATAGCCGATACCTCATCAAGACTTGGAAGATTCGACTGCCTCAATGTAACATAGACGTTTTTTCTTTGACTTGAATCATAGGCCTCACCAAACTCAAGCCTTGATATTTCATCTGCTAGCTCTGAGATATCTGTTTCTCCAAATGATTCAAGAAAGCGTAAAGTATCTCTTCTCCTAGATGACTGGAGAGCATCATAGACATCATCAAGATGCACTGGATCTACTTCATCTCCCAAAATTCTTTGTGGACTCGTACCAAAAACAGAGTCTCCAGAAGACACCTGACGTTTACTCATTGTTTGGTAACAACAAATAGAATTTTTATATAACTTCTCTTTCTGCATCTATCAGCCAATTATATCTAAGGCCTCTTCTAGACTTTCAACGGAGTGATCAGCCTTCGGCTCCACATCTCCATTACGATCGATGTAGATAGAGTCAATTCCTGCTTTTCTGGCCGCCAGTACGTCCTGTATCTGATCACCTATCATGACAGCATTTCTCGTCTTTAGCTTTTCCAAGGCCTCTTCAATCATCTCAGGCTCCGGCTTCATTCTCTGTCTGTAGTTACGTATATCCTGTATTCTTGGAGCAACCCAGAAATCCATGTGATGCTTTATTCCCAAGCCTTCCAACATCCCTGCCAGATAATCGTTGTACGCGTTGCTGACTACTGCTTTTGGACATTCAAGCTCTCCGATGATTTTCTCTGCATCGTTGAACATCTGTATTTCGCCTGTAGTGAACATCTCGACTTTTCTCTCTGCAACAGCTTTCTCCATCTCTTTCAATTGATCCCATGTCACTCCTGCCTCCTCCAAGACTCTGGCAAGCTCTACATCGTGAGGCTGGAAAACACCAGGATCTATCTTCTGCAGATCTATATCCCAGTCATTCTCCTCTATAAGTCGCTGCCTCTCCTCCAAGGCCCACTGAAATCCATCGAATCCGGAATCAACGATAACTCCATCGAAGTCAAAGATTACTGCATCATACTTCATTGCCTTGAGGCCTCTAGGTATCGTGATCTGTGTATGGCTCGCCGTATTTATCACTCAGAAGATTTACAGCTGCTTTCGCACCGCTTCCGATCGCTGTGGAAGTCTGATACTCCCATGAATCAGCGAGGCCTGCTGCATACACGTTTTCAGCCGCCTTGTTGGAATCATCTGTTACAACATGTTGCTCCATCATGTAAGGGCCTTCTACACCATCCTCGTACTCAAGATCAAGTTCAAGATAGTCAAGTTCTCCTGCAGAGGCGATTACAATGTATTCTGCTGTGTATTCATTGTTTCCTGTCTCTACTTTGAGGCCTTCATCAGTTCTTTCGACATTTGTTACTTCTTCCTCTTTGAGTTCTCCGTTGAAGCTGTCGAGTTTTTCTTTGCCTTTTTTCAGTAATTCTTTGCCAGAAATAGAGTCGTGGCCTATCAGATTTTTCACGTTCGCTGTGTTCAGTACTAGAGAGCTTCCTGTATCCAGTACTAGTGTTTCTTCTCCTGCTTTGGCAGTGAAGACTGCTGCTTGAAGGCCTGCTATCCCTCCTCCAATTACGATTACGTCTTTCATAAAGATCTAGTGATGTTTCATGCGTTAAGAGTTTTTCGAATTAATCACTTTAGAAAAAAGAAGGGAAAAATATGTTTTTTTCTGGAAGATTATTCTTCTTCAATCTCTACTTCTACACCGTCTTCTGGTGCTTCAGCTCCTTCTTCAGGTGCAGGTGCAGGCTCTTCTCCTGTCAGCTCGTCTTCAGGAATATCTTCCTGTTGAGCGGCTGCTTCTGCCTGTGCCATTGCTTCCTGAATATCGATAGGCATAACTGTCTGACCCATCTGCTCCTGAACTAGGAACATCTTCTCTCCATCAAGAGTTACATAGATCTCCTGATCCTGTTCTACAGTCTCATTATCTGCTTGAACTGTAGTAGATACAACCATGTTGTACATGGAGTGCCTGATCTCAGGATCAGAAACTTCTGGCTCTTCCTCTAGGCCTACACCAGCAATAGTAGCCACAGAATCCTTGACTAAATCAGGATCTGCAGTTGTACCTACTACATCTTCTGTGTCGGCAAGTCCTCCGGCCGCGAAGCCAATAAGGACTCCAAGAACCAGTCCAGCGGCTAGTACTGATGTGCTGGAATATGCTCCAAGGAGGCCTCCTGAAGTACTTTCCTCTATGTCCTCAACAATATCTTCCTCTGTGTCTGTGAGGACTTCTTCGGATTCTTCTGCTTCCTCCTCTTCTTCATCTTCTTCTGGAATCCTTGACTCAATAAACTCTTTGACAGTCTTTCTGTCTTTACCTTCTTTCTCTGCCTCTAGAAGAGCTTCGTAGTCAGGATCCTCTAACTCTTTGATGGCGTTCTTTACTTCATCAACTGTTCCTTCCAGAACGTCTTCATAATCAACGTCTTCAGCCATATATGTACCGTTTAAATCCGCAGTATTAATAAATTGTCGCCAATCCCCCGCTGCAGAAACAACAACAAGAAGAACATCAGAGAAAAATATTTTTTTGAAAAAACAGAGACCTATTATTTGGTGGCAGAAGTTATCTGTAGATTTCCTTCACGTCTCCTGACGCTGTAACTTGAGAACTCCTGCCTCAAGACCTGCTCGGCAGGGATATCTTTGCTGTGGACTACGAAGACTGTGCCTGAAGGCCTCAAGACTCTGAAACAATCCTTCATATTCTGCCTGAATCTTCTATCCCTTCCTTTGGCATTGTATGCGATTGAATCAAAGCTTCGTGAGTCGAATATGTGGAGGCCTTCATCTACATAGGCCTCTAGATCTTTTCCGTTGATTGAAGCTGATTTCTCGGCGAAACGCTTCATATAATCGTCCTGACTGACTGATACAGTTTCCTGTTCATACAGGCCTCTGCTGTATATCGCTGCAAGGCCTGGCCCAACTGCCACATCAAGTAGTTTTCCTTGTGCTGCACTGAGTTCCCGTACCATCATCTCCACCCTTCTCATATCCTCTGGTGTGAACATTCCTGAAGGCACCTGGAACTTGACTTTCTCTCCTTTGATTGAGTGCTTCAGTTTTGATACTTCAAACGGTTCTTCTACAGAATTGTCGTCAGGCTCTATCTCCAGTATAGATACGTCGCCGTCGATCGTCTCATCAAAGCTCCCCAGTTCTCCAGCATACTCTTTCAATCTTTCCACAGTCCTACGACTGGATGCGATCACTACTCTTCCTCCATCCCGGAGTGTCTTGGAGGCCTCCAGTATCTTCTGTTTGACGAGGTGAAGAGGATCTCCTGTCCGGGGAATATAGACTGCTGTATTGTATTTACGGAGAGAATCCTCAGCTATATCGGATGTCAGCATTACTTCTGTTGAGGCCTCTGGCTGGTTTCTTCTCCTGTTGAGTTCTGAGAGAAGTGTTTCTCTTGCTTTTGAGCTTGTCATCATTACTCTTCCGTTTCTGGCTCTGTCTCCGATGACTGTGCCTTCTATTCCTATCCTTGAGTCGACTACAAGTACAGCCGAAGTTGTTTCAACATGCAGATTCTTCAAAAGCTTTATCTCTTCCTCTAGTACTTTTCTCGGGTTCTCTACGCCGTGACCGGAGTGGAAGACGTACCGGTCTTCATCCCGTGTTTTGATCTCAACTTCAAAGTCTGTACCTGTCATCACACAGCTCTACCTATGGAATAGTCGATGGAAGGATAATAATCTTTGTCCCATTCTCCTGAGACACCAAACTTTTTAAATTCATTCATCACCAAAGATGTCTTGCGGCTAGAAGAACAGGGCCGCGGGGGAGAACTCAAAAATGAGGGGAAAAATCGATATAAACTCTAAAGAAGACATGGACGGCTCAATGCAGCTTTTCATGGCGCAGTATCCGATATCAAGTAGACCAGGCCTCGATTGTAACTGATTATGGAGGCCTCTGCGCAGATTCAATCCCACAACTTTCTTTATTTAATTCAGCCAGTCAGCTTCTCCATTTGCAGCCTGCTGAAGAAGGACTTCAGTACTATCCATCATCTCCGGAAGTGTTTCATCTCTCTCCGTATCAACTAGTTCTTCAGGTCCTATACGGTCTCTGAGTCTGTAAATCAGAGGACTTTCATCGGCAAGCTCCTCCCAGTACGTGAAATCTCTTCCAAGGCTGTTGCCAACAGCTACTTTTGTTCTTTCAGCAAAGTTTTCAGAAACAAAGTAGGATTGAAGCATTTTCAAGGCCTTGTCTGATATTTCTCCTTCTTCATGCATCGGCTCAAGCCTGTCCTCTATAATCGTATATCCTGCTCTATGGCCCTGTTCATGGGCCAGCACACCCAGTTCGAATTCGCCTGGAAGATCCTGTATCGAGTCGTAACTTACGAGAAATACATCTTTCTCTGCATGATATACACACTCCATGCCATCAAGGAAGAATAGTATAGATGTGTAATCCATGCTGAACTGTTCTTTAAGATAATTACCTATCTCCTTCCTGAATTGTCTGTCCAGAGGCCTTACGTGTGTTGATTCGTATGTTGGAGCTCCTGAACTTTGTAAAGCTGCGTGTACTTCATCAATCCATTCATTCATTTCCTCCAGAGCAGCTTCACTGTACTCAGGTGTTCCCGAATCCGCCATAAGATATCCATACTCACCCTATATACAAAAAACTGGCGATTCAGATGATTTGGAAAAAGATTCAGGCCTCAATAATCCTGAAAGGCTTCTCCAGAATCCCTGTAAAGCTTCTATCATGTCTTAGAGATATCAGGTCACACGCTTTCTTTTCTGTCTGCTTTTTTATCTCTTCCTGAGTTCTGTAGCGTTCTTTCCATGCCTTTTGCCTCCAGCAGATTATTTTGTTCAATCCGTAAAACGGGAGAGGCCCTGAGCTAAGGAAAGTCAAGGCCTCAAAATCTCTCCTCATATGGGCTGTATCAATCAGTACGGGATAAAGTGACTCGAGAAGTATTCTATTGACTCTGTTGAAGTCCTCTTCCTCGCTGTAATCCATTTCATCAAGCAGTACGGCCAGATCTGCGTTGATATGTGCATTTATGCCAAGTAAAAGCTCAAGTAAAGGCCTTGAATCATTTCTCTCCATATAGTTGAGATAGTTCCTCCACGGCATCACTTTCTTTCCTTCTCTGAAGTAGGCCTTCATAGCATCAAAGTATAATTTTCCGAATTCCAGATCAAGTTTTTCCAGCTCTGAAGGATTATCAAAACTGTTTTTCTGTCGCTGTACTTTCTCAGTTATCCTTCTGTAAGCCCTCAGAAACGGTATGAAGCTTTCCCTGTTCTCATCTCTTAGGAAATTTTCAAAGGCCTCCATCTTGTCCACTAGTTCAGAGACGTTAGAAGGCTCCTGATCGAATCCAGAGAAAGAACTCATAGTTTGTCATTATGCAGTAACAATTATAACTGTTTTTGTTGTAATTGTCTTTTATGACAGGTCAAAACAATACATTCTATCATGGACGTGGAAGTGAAGGCCTTAGAGATATCGCTGAAAACGGTGCTATAAAAGGCTTTGAAGTTGAGGATCACGAAGTCTTCCCCGGTATGTCCCCGGAAATGGAGGTTTACGGAAAAGAAGATGCCGTCTGGATAACAGATGAGTTGGAGTGCGCCAGAGTGTATGCATGGGGAGGAGGATATCTAGAGATTGACCCCTCAGGATTGAAAGTAGTGGAGGACAGAAACTCTTCCTATGCAGTCATCATGAGAGACGAAGTTTCACTTGATCACGTTGACAGGATAATGGTGGAGCAGCAGGAAGGAGACAGATCAGAGCCACAGAGAGATCTAGGCCTAGAAATAGCAAATCTACTTAACGAAAGACACCAAGATATCAAAATCGGCAGCTACCAGCCAAAAGAATACGATTTGTAATTTAAAAGGCGGATAATATCAGAGTTAATGCATTTGGATCTAATCATCACGACCCAGAAATTCAGTCAAGAATTAAAGAGATAGCTACACAGGATCTTCAATTTGTAGTTGAAGGTTTACCCAAAGAAGAATCTGAAAAATTAGATGAAAACGTAGACAAAGAATTTGATATAGGATATGAGGTTAGTGACGAACATAAGATTGAGGACGAGGCAGCTAATGATCTAGATCAAGAAGTATTTTACCTTGACTCCGGCAGACCAATACAGAAACATGAACAAGTAATCAACGAGATCAGTGCGAGGACAGGTTTAGAGCATACTCAGCAACATATCAAAGGTGTTCTTGAAGACTCCAATATTGAATCTCTGCACTGGCTAACACAACCTATTTTTACAAGTAATTTGGATGTGAGCTATAGTTTACTGTCAGATGGCGAATACGATAAAGATTTCAGAGAAGTTTACAGTATGATGATTGCGCAGAACGTAGAACTCAAAGGAGAAGAATGGAAAGAAGAGCACGATATTCTAGTAAATGAAATAATCGACTTATTTGACAGAAATTACAACGATATTTATGAATTAGCTTTAGACTTTGCCGATACTGTGATTAATACTCCAGCAGTACAAGAAAGAGAAAACTACTGGATTAAACAGCTAGATCAACTATCAGAACGTGGACTTGAAGAAATAAACCTAGTAGCTGGCAGCTACCATGTAATTCCTTCTAATAATAACTTCTACTCGAAAATGAAGGATAATGGATATGAAGTTGAAGTAAATCCTCTCAGAACATTTCCAGGCGAATTTGAAGAGGCCTTTATTTGGAACCTGCACTCTCATTAACTGCAGAAAAACTATTTTCCATCTTCTACTAAGGCCTCTATTTGATACGTTTTCTGACACTGTGGGTATCCTTCACATCCCCAAAAGAATCCGTAGCGGCCTTCTTTGACTTTCATAGGCATTCCGCATTCAGGGCAGGCAACGTCACGTGGCTCTTTATCAGCGTGCTTCTTGCATACTGGTTGGCCGGCGGAGTTCTTCTTTGTGGCGTTCTCTCCACAGAAAACACATTTGGACATCTGGGTTTCGGGACTCATTAGATTACTGATTGAAAGCAAACTCTTTAATCTTCAGTACGTCCAAAATTCAAACTGTGACAAGGATACTTGTTTTCGGCACAAGCGTAGACCACGGATTCTACGACACTGAAGGCGGCTGGGTACAGAGACTGAGAGAAAAACTCGACAAATACACAATCAACAACCAAGACGACTACTCAATCTACAACCTCTCAATATCAGGAGACACCACAGAAAGAATACTCAACAGAATGGAAAACGAAATAAAGGCCCGAAACAACGACGAGGCCTTACAGATATGGCTGGAAGTCGGAGGAGGCAACGACTCACAGGTGGAACTTGAGACAGGAGAAAACTGGATCTCAAGAGAAGCATTCAAAGAAAACGTGGAGGCCTGTATAGATATAGCAGAAGATTACGCTGATGAAGTAGTGCTGTTTACGACTACTCCTGTCGATGAATCACTTGTTTATCCGATGCCGTGGAAGAAGAGTCACGGATACAAGAACAGTGAGAAAGAGGACTATACAAAGATCCTTAGAGAGATCGTTGAAAATAGAGAGTTGACTCTCGTAGATTTCTTCAGAGAAATCGATAAAGAGGCCTGGAAAGACAGGCTAGAGGACGGAGTACATCCCAACGCTGAAGGACATGAGCAGCTTTACAGGATCGCCAAAAGTGAGTTGAAAAAACGTGAATTGATTCCTGAAGATCTTGATTCAAGGCCTTGAAGGCCTTTCCACATTTAATTTAAAACAGTAACACTACTCTACAACAATACAACGTAGGCGGTGTTGGTCCAGTGGCCTACGACCCCACCTTGCCATGGTGGAGACCTGGGTTCAAATCCCAGACACCGCACTCCATACTTATGAAAATTTAGGCGATGTAGTCCTGTGTTTCTTCTTCCTCTGGCTCGCTTTCCTTTTTCTCCGGCTTTGTGACCTCTATACTGCCGTGCTTTTCCTCGTAACGTTCAATATTTTTCTCAAGTAGTTCTTTGAAGGCCTTTGCTTTCTCCGGGCTCATGACTACGGGCTGGTGTTCGGAGACGATTGTCTGCTTCTTTTCTCCAGGATTATCGATTCTTGGAGCTGTCTTCTTGAAGTCCAGCACCATCTGGCCTTTCCTGAAGACTACTGAAAAGTTTTCTGCTGAGAAGCTTGAGCCTGTCTTTGACTTGAAAGTCTTATCCATGAATTCAATCTATAGGAATAGATTCTTTTATCTGTCGAATACTGGAAGCCGTTTTTTATTTTTCGTAGTTGAGGACTCTGTGCCAGGGATAGAATCTGGAATTTCTGGATTCAAATTCTACTTTGACTTCTGTGCCGGGATCGACTTTGATGGATTTTATTGAATCTGCTGAACTATCAAAAGTCTTTGATCCAGGTTCTCTGTAGCCTTCTATGACTTTAAGCTTACGGACATCCTTTGAACTCTCCATAAACAGTATTTTTGCAGAAAGTTTATTGAATTTATCGTTTCCCACAGAAATCGATTGACTTTTAAGCCTCGTACACGGTTTATATACTGAAAAGTAGATTTAACATAGTCACCAGAAAAAGATCTCAAAAAATTACACGGGAAACTCTGGTGAAAAATTCAAAAACTTGGAAGACCTCAAAAAACGACTTGAAACTTTACAGATTAACTCAAAAACGGTTTTAACTGAGAAGTTGATTGTCGAAAAAAGTAGTTGAGGTTCTTCTAAGGCAAATCTACAGAAAGTGGTTTAAAATGAGTGAAATACACAAGAATCAACGTGTCGGCGTTTTCGTCGACGTTCAAAACATGTACTACAGTGCTAAAAACCTTTACAACGCAAAAGTCGATTTCGAGAAGCTTCTTGACAAAGCTGTAATGAACAGAAAGCTTGTCAGGGCCTCTGCATACGTCATCAAAGCAGATACTCCTGACGAAGAAAACTTTTTCGAGGCCTTGAGAAAGATCGGTTACGAGGTCAAGATCAAACAGCTGAAGGAGTTCTACAGCGGCGACAAGAAAGGAGACTGGGACCTGGGAATGAGTGTCGACATGATCCAGCAGGCAAAGAAGCTGGATACAGTTGTACTTGTCACAGGAGATGGAGACTTCGCAGTACTTGTAGATCACCTGAAGGCAATGGGATGCCGTGTCGAAGTCATGAGCTTCGGAAGATCCAGCGCCAAGGAAATCAGAGAATCAGCTACAAACTTCATCGACATGGATGAAAACCAGGACAGATTCCTGGTAAAATAAAGGTGAAACAGTTCAATGCATAATGCAGAAAGCATACAGGCCTCAGAAATCGAAAATACGGAGCCTGAAACAGTATCAACAGACATGTCTCTATCACAGATCAAGACAAGAATGGAGAATCAGGATGTCCGAGCCATTCCTGTAGTAGATGGAAACAAGTTCAAAGGAATCATCGGATACAGAGACCTGATCAGACAGCTCCAGTTCAATCCTAAAAGCACAAAGCCCTCCAAAGTCATGCATACACCTCCAGAATACGGGGAAAACGATTCTTTCGTTGAAGTCTGTGATCTCAGAATCAACTCGGGAAGAAAGATGCTTGTAAGAACAGATCTCGATCAACTACAGGGAGTCATCGGAGACAAACAGTTCAGAAAGGCCTCAGCAGAAACAAATGAGCTTTCAAATATTTCTACAAAAAGAATGGCCTCAACAGAACTTGTAGAAGTCTTTGAAGATGATTCTCTTGAAAAAGCACGCCACAAAATGCTTGACAACAACATCTCCCGTCTACCAGTACTTGATCAAGACGGAAACCTGACAGGCCTCATCCGCAGCACAGATCTGCTTAGAGCAATGATCCCAATGGAAAGCCAGAACGCCGGCGGAAGATCAGGGGACAGAAGCGGAACACTTGAAGTAAACATCGCAGGCGGCGACGAAAAGGAACATATGTCTGACATCCCTGTCAAAGAACTGATGCACAGAATGGTAACTAACAGCGAGAAACACATGAAAGGCCATGAAGCTGCAGAGATGATGGAGGAACACGAATCAGGAGAGATCATTTTCGTCGATGATAAATACCCTGAAGCCATAGTGACCGTAAAAGATCTTGTTCATCACGTCAAGAAACTGAAGGCCTCAGATATGGTGCTAGTGAATCTTGTAGGCCTTGAACTACCTGAGGAGAAGGCTGCTCTTCACGACAAGATCAAGACTCAACTGCGTGGCTCACTTGGAAGAAAACTTGACAGGCCTGAAGAAATCACAGTCAGAATCAGGAAAAAGGACAAGGACGGGAAGAAGCACCGCTACGAATTCGACGTCAAGCTTTACTCCGAGTACGGAGTCACAACCGTACAGGCAGATGGATGGAACATGCTGGAAGTCATGGACGATGCACTCGACCAGATGAACTCACTCATCTCCAAGAAGAAAGGCAAGAGAAAGGAGAAAAGGCCTCGATAAAGGCCTCCTCCTACATATCATAAATTTTTTTATTCTTTACCTAGCTGATTAAGGCCCTGCCAGTATCATGTAAGCCACTCCGATCATAACAACTACAGCCAGAGGCAGTACGTAGTTCAAGCGTTCAGCAGTCTTCTTCTTGTAGTAAGTTGAAGGAGCGAATCCCAATAACTTCAAGGCCAGAGAGCCTGAAACTAGTACTGCCAGGAAATTAACTGAAGCTATCGAGAAGGCGCTCCGCGCGAATATCAAGTCATCAATCCTGAGGCCTATTCCTGTAGCAGCCAGTGGAGGAACAAGTGCAACAGCGACTGCCACGCCTGCTATCTGGTCCCTGTAGTCGGTGACGAATGCAAGTGCAGCTGCTGCACCGACAAACAGAGATAGTAACAGATTGGGAAGGCCTGCTGACGTAATCAATAATAAAGTACTGTTCAGTTCAGGTTGAAACGGTATTACAACAAGTGCAGATACAGCTATCGCCATAAGGCCTCCTGTAACTGCTGTTAAAAGCCCTTGATTCAGCATTGTTTCATCACCTACAGTCAGAGCTATGGAGCTAGATACAAGAGGTGAAAGCACCGGTGCAAGCATCATGGCTCCGATAACCACGATTATATTATCAAGCATTAATCCGTAGGAGGCGATGGCTGCTGAAAGACCCATCAGTATCCATTGAGGCCTCGTAAGTAAGGCGGATTCCTGGGCCTTGCTGTATACTTCTTCCTGTGAGAGTCTGGTGGCTGAGCCCTTTGTTTTCTGGCCTTTTTCTATCAGTGATTCCTGATCCAGCAGCCTGATCTTCAACTGTCCTGGCTCGAACTCTTTTACTGCTTTAAGTTGCGCTGTTATCTCATCTATGTCTTGGGCATTAACTGTGGCTGTTACAAGTGTGATTTCCTGTTCTCCAGAAGTTGCTGACTGTTGCACGATGTCGGAGCTGTACTCCTTCAGTACTTCTACTGCATTCTTTTCTCCTTCTGAAGGAACCTGAACCTGTATTTGCTTCACAGCTGTTAAATTGAGAAACTAGAATAAAAAATCTGTAGGCCTCCAAATTTTTTTATCTCGTGACTTTCAGGCTTCCTGTTGAATGCGATCTCAGCACTTGATCTGCTAAGTCTGATTCTTTTGTGAGCGATACTTCTCCTTTCTTTCCTACTGTCGCTGCGAAAAGAAACTCCTCTCCTCTCTGAACCTGAACTTCGTCGCCCGAGTACTCTCCACCTACCTCTATCACCACGGATTTGCCTCTTTCCTCCAAGCTGTAGTTAATACTGTCCCTTGTGATCTCTTCTCTGGACTCTACCGTGATATCTACTCCGAGTTCTTTCTCAATACTGTCGATGTTCTGGCCTCCTTTACCGATCAGCTTGGGAATCGCATCATCATCGACGAAGACCTGTACATGGTTCTCCGAGATGAACTCGACCTCCGGATCATCAACGTACTTCCGCAATCTGTACTCAATCTGCTGTCTGGCAAGTTTCTCGGCACCTGTCTCAGTCTCCTCTGAAGTAGGAACCACAACGGTTTCTTCTCCATAAGTGTAGATCTCGTACTCCGGTGCATCGTTCTCGAAATCAAGTATCTGTATCACAGGCCTTGCAAGATCCTCCTCCGTCATGCCTTCAGGCACCTTCACCTTTAGTTCAAGCCTGTAAACCTTCGATATCTCGGCATCACGGATATGAATAACTGTGTCACATACCTGAGGAATCATTCCCAGCTCTACACGACCAATCAAACGCTGGACTGCATCAACCGCCTCCGATGCGTGGACAATACCGATCATTCCGACTCCTGCCATACGCATATCTGAGAACACTTCAAAGTCTGAAGTCTTCCTGACCTCGTCGAATACAGTGAAGTCAGGCCTCGCCAATAAGAGGAAGTCTCCAGTGTTCTCCATGGAGTCCTCAAGCTCCGAGTACTGAGTGATATCCGGGCCTACATCCAGGTCACGAGGCTTCTCCATCGTCTTGACAACCTGATTATTCTCTTCGTAATACTCTGCCAGTGCCTGTGCAAAAGTGGATTTACCGTGTCCCGGTGCTCCGGCTACAAGTATTCCTTCCGCATCAGTCCTGAGGCGTGTAAGAAGTTTTTCGCTCATATCGTAATCGTCGAGCGATACCTTTGCTACAGGCCTTACTGCTGTTATTTCAGAGGCCTCTGAGAAAGGAGGTCTTGTGACTGCTATCCTGTAGCGGCCTATCTGTATGACTGTTGCTCCTTCCTTCTGCATTTCGATTAATCCGTCTTCAGACATCTCTGCTTTCTCGATTGTCTCTAATATCAAGTCGTTTATCTCCTGTTTCGAGAGAACGTTTTCCCCGATCTCCTCAAGCTGGAACTCTCCGGGAAGGCCTCTCTTCGCTTTTGGCCTGGCGCCCTGTTTCAGGTGGACGCTCATAGTCTTATCATCAAAGTATTCTTCAAGTGAGAACGTTACGTCGCGTTCCTGTTCGAAAAGCCTGTGCTTTACTCCTTTCGCTTCGGCTACACGAGCCTGTACGATGTCGCCGGTGTAAAGTGTGGCGTCCATCTCCTCTGCGATGTCTCTTATCAGTGCATCGATCCTTCCGTTGTTCGCCAGTCGTATCTCTTCCTCTGTCGGCTTCCGGCCTGTAAATCTTACGTCAAGGCCTTTCTCTTCACACAGTTCTCTTATCTTTTTTATCTCTTCAAGGCCTTTATATCCTGTTTCCTGGCCTCTGTTCGCCTGATTCTCGAGTTCATCGACTGCGAACTCTGGGATGACTATATCAGAATCTATTTCTCCGGCTTCTATAAGATCTGAAAGCTTTCCGTCGATGATGATCGAGGTATCAGGAACAATATCACTCATAAAGAAGTAGTCGGAAGTAAAGCTTGAAAAATTAGAGGCCCTCCATCTGATCCAGCATAACTGATGCGAAGTCCCGGCCCTCCGGCGTGAACATGTAGTCGTCCGTCAGTAAACCGTATTCATGTAGATCTTCTGCCATACTTCTTGAAGTGCTGGAGGAGATACCTGCTTCCTCCTCTATATCTGTGTGGCTGAGACCTGATCCGTACATCAAAAAGGCCTGTATCTTCTGTCCGTTGTTCGCCTCTGTGCTGCCGTATCCCTTTGTCACCAGTTTCTGGTAGGCCTCTCCTGCATCGACATCAAGTCTATCGAATACTTCCTCGTTCAACGTCTCTGTTGTCTCTGCTATCATCTCTCCTCTTTCCGTGAGTTCTCCGTCAATCATCAATTCTGCATCCCTGTAGTCGTTTTTCCAGAGGCTCTGTGTCTTTCTGTTGTCTGTAGGGAACTCTCCTTCTCCTGTTGCCGCGTGGAGGCCTTCCATTTTGTCGTATCTATTGCCTCCTGCGTTTGTGACTTTGACGGCGTCGTATACTTCGTCCAGTGTACTGAATGCTTCATAGGCCTTTTCGTAATCGACTTCCTCAGTTTCAAATGTTTCAAGACTTCCTTGATCGAATACTGAGCCTATGCTCCATGCCTCTTCTCCATCGTAAGTTGTTTCTCGGCTTGTTACTGCCTCCTGTACTTCGCCGGGAGCGTTCTGTCTCATTGCTTGCAGAATATATCTCTGGACTGTGTCGGCACATTTGGGGCCGTTTGCCATACATAGTAGGGATTGTAGAAAAGTTATAATACTATCTGTGTGTTGTGACGGTTTGGTCAGTAAATTGCTGTTCGTTGCTGTTCAACATGGCAGAGTATTTAAGGGATGGGTTGTAATTTTGGATTGCCAAGACACGAGATGTAGGGGGAGGGGACAAAGGTTCTCCCTATATATGCAACTTGGTGCAACAGTGCTGAAAAAGAACTAGAGGTAACTATATCCCATGAAATGCATCTACTGTGGTGACGACGAGTCCCGAGTAATTGACACAAGGGATTCAGACAGAAAGATCAGGAGACGCAGAGAATGCAAGTCCTGTGGCAGAAGATTTACCACGTACGAAACAGCAGAGACACTTGATATCACGGTAACGAAACGTGATGGAGAGGATGAAGCCTTCAAGGAAGAGAAGGTTCGTAAAGGTATTCGTAACGCTTCCAAAAACACGAAAGTTACGGACGACGAGATTGAGGAAATGGTTGAAGAAGTGAAGAACGCAATCCGTGGAGAAAAACAGGTCTCTGCAGAGGATATAGGAAGACTGGTTCTTGAGGCACTGAAGAAACGGAACGAAGTAGCTTACATCAGATTTGCATCCGTATACGAATCATTTGACGATGTTGAATCGTTCCAGGAAGAAGTCGAGCAGTTGAAAAAGACTGAAAACTGATTTTATTGTTTTGAAAAACATTGAAACGCCGAAACGTGATCCAATAAGATGAAAAACGACATCAAACAGAAAGCAGATTTCAAACTACCCGTAAAACGCACAACAGGAGACACAGTAGAGGAAAGGCTGACAGAAAATGCACATGACCGCATCTTGCCAGCCCGATACCTTCTCAAAGACGAAGATGGGAACACAATCGAGACTCCGGAAGAAATGTTCGAGCGCGTCGCCAAGAACGTCGCTCAACCAGACAAAGAGTACGACGACATCGATTACGAAGACTCGTGGAAAGAGTTCTTCGACCTGATGACCCATCAAAAGTTCATGCCTAACTCTCCGACACTGATGAACGCTGGCGCAGAACTTCAGCAGCTTTCAGCATGTTTCGTTGTACACCCGGAAGACGACATGGATTCTATTTTTAACAAAGTACACGACGCTGCGAAGATTTTCCAGTCCGGAGGAGGCATGGGATATCCGTTCCACCTTATGAGGCCTAAAGGCGACATCGTTTCCTCAACAGGAGGAGTGTCATCAGGGCCTATGAGCTTCCAGCAGGTCTTCGACACGATGTGTGGAACCATCAAGCAGGGAGGAAAGAGAAGAGGCGCACAGATGGGAATAATGCGTATCGACCATCCTGACGCACTTCGCTTCATCACCTCTAAGAGGAAGGAAGGAAACCTCTCCAACTTCAACATCTCCGTAGGCCTTACAGAGGACTTCATGGAGGCTGTCAAGAACGACGAGGAGTATACTTTCATCAATCCTCGTACAGGAGAGCCTTACGAAGTCAAGGAGATGACAGCACAGTTCTACAACAGCGATGAAGAATGGTATCCAGAGGCAGCAGGAAGCGATCAAGGAAAGGATGACAACTTCTGGAGAGACTTCGCCCATACTTTCGGAGAGGAAGTACAGCAGTACGAAATCGACCTTGAAGTCGGTGAAGACATGAGTCTTCCAGCACGATTCATCTGGGAGTGCCTGATCGACGGAGCCTGGAGAAACGGAGAGCCAGGCCTGTTCATGTACGACGAGACAAACGACATGCACAGCTTCGACGTCGAAAAACATCCTGAACACAGAATCGAGGCCACGAATCCTTGTGGAGAGCAGCCTCTTGAGAACTATGAGGCCTGTAATCTTGGCCACATCAACCTGTCCCTGCTTGTAGAGGATCAGGGAGATGGAACAGCTCTTTCATTCCCTGAATGGAGACAGGAGAACGAGGACCGTTACGACTTCGAAAACGAAGCAGACCTGGAGGCAGCTATGCAGGAGTACATCCACGAAGCACTTGACATGGAGGAATTCGAGGACGTCGCAAAGACAGGCCTCAGATTCCTTGACAACGTTGTCACCATGTCCGACTTCCCGCTTGAAGAGATCGAGGAAACAGTTACAAGCCTGAGAAAGGTAGGGCTCGGACTCATGGGATTCGCACAGATGCTTATCCAGCTGGGAATCCGTTACGGAAGCGACGAATCAATCGCAGCAGCAAAGGAAATCCAGAGAATCATCACACGCTTCTCCATCGAGGAAAGCCACAGACTGGCAGAAGTCAGAGGCGAGTTCTCCGAATGGGAGAAGTCCAAATGGGCTGAGCCAACAGAATACCCTGAATGGTTCAGACAGTACACAGGAGGCCTTGAACCAGAAGACTTTGAGGACGGCCTCAAGATGAGGAACCACAACACAGTTACAATCGCACCGACAGGAACAACTTCCATGATCTCGAATACTTCCGGAGGCTGTGAGCCAATCTTCAGCCTGGCATACTTCAAGAACGTAGCCAAGGACATCCAGGGAGAAGACATGCTCGTCGAATTCGACGACTACTTCATCAAAGCACTTGAAGCTAACGACGTCGATGTAGAGGAAGTGAAGGAAGCTGCACAGGAGAAGATGGAGAACAACGAATGGGAAGGAGTAGAAAGCATTCCAGACGATATCCTGCCAGCCGACGTGAAGGAAATGTTCGCAACAGCCGATCAAGTAACAGCACAGGAACACGTCGACATCCAGGCAGCATTCCAGAAGCACAATCACTCCGGAATCTCAAAGACATGCAACTTCCCGAACAGTGCGACAAAGGAAGACGTCAGAGAGGCCTACATGAGAGCCTATGACAAAGGCATCAAAGGCATGACAGTGTACAGAGACGGAACAAGAGATGTACAAGTCATGCAGACCAACAAGGAGAACACGTTGACAGACATGGACAAAGTCGACATGCTCTCAGAACTCGTCGACGAATTCGGAGGACCGAAAGAGCTGCTTGAATCCAACGAATTCGAAGAAGTCGTCTCACAGACAGGCCTCGAAGTCGCAGAGGAAGACCAGAAAGAACTAGCGAAAGAGGCCTCTGCAGAAGTCACACAGGAAGGAGTAGAAGCAGATCAAAGCACAGGCAAAGGAAAGTCCACCGCGATGGGAGCCAGCGGCAGAGTTAAGGAAAGGCCTAAAGTCGCTCAGGGTACGACACAGGAGATCGAGACAGCTTATGGAGATCTCTTCGTCACAATCAACAACTCTGAGAACAACGGGCCTTTCGAAGTATTCGCCAATCTAGGAAAAAGCGGTGGATACACACAGAGCTTTACACAGGCCCTTGGAAGAATGACTTCACTCGCGCTTCGTACAGGAGCATCAGGCGAAGACGTCATCAAGCAACTGGACGACATTCGCTCCCCACAGATCGCATGGGATCAGGGAACACAGATCCACTCAGTACCTGACGCCATCGCAGAAGCCATGAAACGACACATGGAACTGCAGACAGGCAGCCAGCAAACAGTCGACCAGTACGAAACACCAGCTGAAAAAGCAGACAAACAAGGCACAACAAAGCCAAAAACAGAAACAGAACAGAAAGCAGACGCAGCCTCAATCATCGAAGACGGAGGCAACCCAGAATGCCCAGACTGCGGAGGCATGCTAGTCCTCCAAGAAGGCTGCAAAACATGCCCAGACTGCGGCTGGAGCAAATGTTAGGCCTCAAGGCCTAACTCCATTCTAAATATCTTTTCCTTTTTTAACCAGTCTTTTTGGTTCTTTCTCAACAAAAAATCTTTTCGTTTTCTGGATAACTTTCGACAAACATTTATATGTCATCTTATATCAACGGTATGGGATTATGTCTTTTGATGTGGAGGCCTTCGTTGAGAGGAATTATGCGGAGAGTGGTGTATCTGAGTCGTTTTCAGGCAGTGATCTTTACATCGTAGTCCACCCTGGTTTCGGCAGGGAGAATCATGAGTACAGGGAGCTAGGTATAACTGAAGAGGATTACTTCTGGTATTCTATGAGGCTGTGGACGGAGTTTGAGCGTGTCGCTGATTCCTGTTTTGATATTGCTGTGCTTTACGAGGCCGAGACTGACTACTCCAGAGAGTTCCTGGGGAAGTACGCTGGTGAAGTTGATCACTGGTTTGAAACTGTTAGAGGAGGTTCAAAGCTTCTTTACAGAAACGCCGATGAATTTATCGATCTAGTGACATCCGTGGATGAAGGCTCAAAGGCAGTAATCGCCGGCGAACACAATAATCTCTGCGAAGGACAGGCACGACAGATAGTGAACTACCTCTCCGACACATTTGATCTTTCAGTGGATATAGAGAGCGGAGTCACTTTCCCTGAAAAGCCTCTTGAAAGAGATGAGAATCGCAACCTGAGATTCGCAGACCATTAACAGGCCTCAAGTTATGAGGCCTCTGTAATCGTTTATTCTACATCATTTCGTCTATAAGCTGTATTCTCTGGCTGTAGTCTCTGCCTGAGTACTGGAACGTATTTCTGAGTGTATCGAGTTCCGGGAGATGGATGTCGACAGGGCCTTCCATTACTGGCTCGCCTTTCATGTCTACTGTA
>JALDAN010000048.1 GCA_022729355.1 Candidatus Nanohalarchaeota archaeon
GTGAATATGAAGCCGCCTCTATCCGCTTTGTGAAGCGTGGAGGCCTTCTTCGGCTTCTCTCCCTCCCAGTTCTTCCAGGGCGTCAAAGTATCTTTTTGATGGAAGGCATTCTTTACCTCTATAGCAGTTAGCAGGTTCCCGATGCTTCCCCATGCCAGTTCCTGCAAAGGCTTCCAACTCCTCTCCACCAGATCCCAGAGCCCCTGGATCGTTGTCTCACCAAGCATGAAGCTGTTTGAACGGTCGATAACTATCCGTCCTGGAACGTTGTAACGTGCAGAGGAATGCAGTGTCTTACCGTAACTTGAAACAGTGTTCTCACCTGCTATCCGGGAGAAACCTTTCACACGTCCAAGGCCCCTACTGAAACCATGCATCTCCAGCTTCTCCGCAAGAAGACGAAGCACCTGACCTCTGTTCACCACAACCAAGTCAGGATCAACACATACAAACTCACGCATAAAATCGTTGATGACTTCTCTGTCACTACCTGTGAACTCTGTATCATTGAATTTGAGGCCTTCCAACCTGTCTTTCGCAATCCTGTGTCTCGGAAGTTCGATTTCAGCTTTCTCAAGCTGTTCTTCAGGCCTTGGATCAACTTTGTTCTGGAGGCAGTACCGGAACTGTGGACTGAATGAGACGTGGTAGAGGCGGAAGCGGCCTCTCCTGAAGTTCTTCTTCAGGCCTGAAACAACTTTCATCACTTTGTCCTCCGACTGTATATCCACTCTCAGTACTTTCTCCTTGTTGCTGTCGGATAGATCTGTCTTCCAGTCCTCGAAGCATGTAGTCTGTACTCCTTCCCGCTGTGATATCCATGATCTGATCCTGTGGAGATCGTTGCGTGTTCCATCGATGTATATGCGGGGCCTGTAACTTCTGTCAACCTTGCTCTTTACTTCTCCACCTTCTTTGCTCCAGAGAACTGCGTTTCCCTCGATGAAGTCTATCTTGAAAACCATTGTCTATTCAATCGAGTCCTCTATACTATCCAATCGTTCCTCGATTTTATCGATGTCTTCCTGAAGGCCTACCATGATCGAAATCATCGCCGGAAGCCCGGGATTCGCAGGATTCATGTACGCACCTGCAGAAGCATATCGATGAGCCTTCTCCCACAAAGCGTCTAGATACTGTTTTTTCTCCTGTCTGAGGCCTTTTCTGAAAGGCCTGAATGTTTCGATGAAGCTATCCAAGTGGTTCCTGTAAGTCGAGTTCGTTCTTCCCATCATTCTTCACCTCCGTAGCATCATTTTCGCTATTCCAGAGACCGATAGTTGTCTGAACAGTCCTTCCATGCCGGTACACGTTTTTACCTCGGGATTTGAGTCCTTCAGATGTGCTCTTGACTTTGATGTAGTTGTCCTCCAATCTGTTCATCTCTGAGGCCTCTAGCCCTGATCCGTAAAGGCTGTAAAGTATCTTCACATCCTTCTCCTTCCTTACTGATTGTAGTTTACTGGCGACTTCTTCGAAGAGATCACCGGCCTCTTTCTCAGTCACGTTACCCTCCACGTACTGCTGGTCAATGTTCGGCAGTACGATGAACTCCGTATCCTCCGTGACGAACTCCTCTATCCTGTTAACTAAGTGGTAATGCTGGAAAGCAGTGAAAGCCCTGCCGATAACAACACGCTCCAGCAACTCACTTGATCCGGCAGACGACAGGGCATAAGTAGAGGCCTCATTCCCGGAATCAATCCATACAGCCTCACCGGAAAGATGCTCCGCCAACAGTATCTGAAACACAGGCCTATCACATCCACTCACACGATTAAATCCCTGTACAGGCCTCTCTAGGCCACCACTTGTTCTCCTCATAATTGTTTCATTCATTGAAAAAAGAATACCCCCTCCCGGCTTCCCTTTCAGGTATTAATGGTTGCTACAGCCCATTTAAAGCAGCCCTGAGCGTTCCGCGGATTCCGCAATCAACAATAGAAAGAAGCGTATACAAGAAAAATAGGATGTGTCTACATGGAGGACTCAGTTCTGTGTCTTAAAGGCCTTTACGTCGTCTGCAATCCTCTCTGCTTTACTGGAGTCCATTATCTCGGGGAAGAGCTGTTCAAATGCATCTGATTTATCTTCTATCTCGTAGATCCGTAGGCGATTCGAGGCCTGTTTGTCGTCCCAGACGACTTTTGCTCTGTTCAAGTTGATCTGTATAAGTTCGTAGTCTCCCCAGCGATCCTCCCCACGCCACTCCCGGACAGGATCATACACCAATTCGTTATCCATGGTTTCATGATCGCGCTCAGAACTGTATCTCAAGGCCTCGTCTTTCGCATTGATCATCTCCAGTGCAGGATTCTCCACGAAAGGGAAATGTGGCTGCACAGTTTCCAGTACGGTTTCAAAGTCTATGTCGCCCTCCCACTTGTACAGTGTGAATGAATCGTACTCTTCAACTTCTACACCAAGGCCTACTTCAGAGAAAACAGCTCTGGAATCATAACGATTGCTTTCAGCCTCATCGACGTACGCAAGACAGTCCAGTTCCTGTTCAGCACTCACTCATAACAGCTCTATTTGAAATTTTAAATGACTTGCTGCAGATGCTTTGAAGCCACTGCTATGCACTATTACACAAAATATTAAAACGTTGTTACCAGTTAATCACTATGAGGATTTCTTCTGCTGATCAGGGAATGGGCTGTCAGGCAGTATACAGAGTACTTGGCGTTCTGAACGGCGATCTCAACTACTACACGCAGGAATCAGAACTTGATATAGATGCCGTACTTACAGGAAGTGCTGCCCTCGCCATCCACGCAGACATGAATGGAGAGCAGTATGAGACCGATACTAAAGACGTCGATCTCTACATCAACGACATGGAAGGCCTAGAAACATTCCGGAGGCTTCCACTGGCTGAACGGACACGTGGAGACGGCGCACAGTACCACTACGATACAAGCTCAGCATCCACAGCTGTAAGAACGCCAGAGGCCTTCGTCGACATCATCACAGACTACGAATCAGCATTCGGCTGGGAACATGAAGACGCAAGAAAAGTAGAGCAGCAGCTTACAGTAGACATGAAAGGCGAGCCAGTAATGGAAGGCCCTGTCGACATCCATCTCCCGGAACTCGATACACTCAGAAATACGTTCCAGTACTCAGGCAGAGACTACAGCCAGAGAATACAGCTTATAGACGAAATGATGTA
>JALDAN010000017.1 GCA_022729355.1 Candidatus Nanohalarchaeota archaeon
CCAACTCATAGTACTCCGAGAACTCCTCTTCAAGACGCTCCAGCAAAGTAGTATACTCCTGTTCCGTGAGGCCTTCCATACAAATAATTCTGACTGGAAATGTTATTTATTCTTCTGTAATCTGTATCATAGGTGTCCGATTCTGATCTCTTCTTCAGGAATAGTGGCATCTACAACAGAATAAGTAGTTGGGCCAGGACACCAAGCTGTCTCGTACTCTATTCCATATTGATCCAAAGTGTCTTCTATATCCCCTCTTTTACAAAGCATATCTTCAACAGGACTAAGCTCGGACATAGAGACCCCTCCATCAGCCGCTACATCATAGGCCTCAGAAGGCTCCACTTTATCGATATTCTCTGATCCCAGGACATGGCCTCCAAAGTACTCATGCTCATCTAGCTGCTCTTCACTATAATTTAGGCCTGTCACAACTACAGCATCCGGTTCGTACTTCTCTACAAAATCTTCTACTTTGCTTCCTGTTGGAGCAACGATATGTGCACCATGAAAAACATCTTCACCGGAATCATAGCCTATTATTCCAAGGCATGGAGAAAGAAAATCTATGCCAAACCTTTCACCTGTATGCTCCTCATTGGTATCAAGCAGATTGATTTCATGGCCCGGATACTCAAACCGGTTTCTGCCCATGACATCAATCTCAAAACCCATAATAGATTTGTTTTCACTCATAAGTAACAATTAGTACTGTTGTTTTTTATTTGTTTCCGATAACGATGGACAGATGTTTAACTCTCATATCAAAGAATCATTTTCATGGTATACACAGGCAGAGGAGACAGAGGACGAACAGATCTTTCATCAGGAGAAAGAGTATCAAAAAGCAGTGAGAGAATCGAGGCCTACGGAACAGTAGATGAGTTAAACTCTCTTACAGGCCTCTGCCGAACATATTCAGATGACAAGGATGAAGAGCTAGTTGAGATACAAAACGAACTCCATATCCTCCAAGCTGAGCTGGCTAACAGAGATCCTGACGTTAAAGTAACTCAAGAGAATATCGATGAACTTGAAGAACTGTGTGACAGGTATCAGGAGGCCTGTCCTCCGCTAAGAAGCTTTGTACTGGCTGGAGGATGTAAAAGTGCTGCACACCTGCATCAGGCCCGTTCAGTCGCTCGAAGAGCTGAGAGAAAAATAGTGGCTCTGGATCAGGATGAGGAGCTTCGTGAAGAAGTACTGGCCTATATTAATCGTTTAAGCGATCTGTATTTTTTGATGGCACGGCATGAAAACTTTTTGAAAGATGTTGATGAGAAGAATCCAAAGTACTGATTAGGCCTGAGTGTAGTCGGGCTCTAAGGTGGCTTCTCTCACCATTAGATCTTCTTCTGAATCAAGCAGAGCGTTTAAGTTTGCATCGTGCTGTTTCTGTGCTTCAAGCATGCTATCTATCGGTTGAGCATAATAAAGGAACTCTCCATCATCTTCTGCTTGTGCACCTATCAGTTTGTAGTTGACACCATCTTTTCTAGTTTCTGAATCTACAATATACATGTTTAATTGAAAACCTCATTGAATGTGAGGCCTTGAATATGCGACTTACAAGTTGCAAGAAGCGTATAAACGACCTCAAAACTAACAGTTTGTAAAAAATGAACTGTTGTCTACAATCCAGCATTAACAAGATAAATATTTAAGCTGGAGGCCTCTAAGACGGATAGTTCTTCACAAAGTTTGATAATGAAGCATATACAATTTTTTATTGATGTCCGCATCGGATGAAGTCAGGAAAGATGTTCAGGATGTGAACAATGAGGCCTCCGAAGTTGCCAGTGAGATTAATGATATTGAGAATCGGGAGCAACAGGAGAAGAAGGAGGTTGATCAGGTTGAAGCCGATGAGAAAGGTAATGCTCCTACTAAGAAGGAGGAGGCAGAGCTTCACAAGACAGAGGAAGATATTGAAACTACTAATGAAGAGATAGCGGATGTAGAGGGTAAGATTGAACAGCAGGAAGGAGAATTGAAGGAAGCTGCCGATATTGTGGATGAAGAGCTTGATACTGTTCAAGAGGAAACCCGAGACTGGAAAGATAAAGTAGAAACTTTTCACGAAGAAATGTCTAAAACTTTAGACGACAGCAACGACTTCAATATCACGCCTGATCAAATCAAGCAGCAGCTTGGCACAATCATGAGGGAAGGAGAAGACGTTCTACACAGAAATCAGAGTGCTTTAAAACAGATTGGTGCTGTCACTGATGCAGATGGCAGAATAGCAGCTGAAGTAGGAGAATTAGGAAAAGCACTTGGAATACAGGAAAAAATAACTTTAAAGGCTGACAAAGAGGCCTCTATAGTTGAGAAACATGCCGAACAAGATCACAGTCAGAGAGAAGAAGAAATAGCTGAGGAAGAGGAGGAGATGATCCACCAGCTTGAAGCTCAAGAAGTTAAGGAAACAGATGAACTTGAAGAACTTGAACAGCATTCTGAGGAAATAGCTGAAGAAGTTGAGGAAGAACTCGTAGAGGAGAAAGAAGAGATAGAGGAGATAGCTCAGGATATAATACCGGAGCTTGAAGAGGACGTAGAAGCTGTAGAGCAGCTAGCAAGACAGGACTACATGCAGAGAGGAAGAGAGCTAAGTGAAGTAGCAGAAGAAGCTGAACAGGAGCTGGAAAAACAGGAGGAGGAAACAGAGGAAACCGAAAGCCTTTTCGAAAACGTTGCCTCAAAATTCGACACCTTGGGAGACAAACTTGAAACAGGAGCAAAAACTGCAGAAAAAGTAGAACACATGGGAAACAAAATCGAAAAACAGGCAAAAAAAGATTCCAACTCAGTCTCCCTACTCACCGTAATAGTTGTAATCACAATAATAATAGGAGTAATAGGAGCATTATTCCTCTAAAAAATTCCTATCTATCAAAATCCGGCAATGAGGCCTCAATCTCACCTCTACGGGATTCAAGCTTATCCGGAAGCACCAGATTCTCCCCCAGTTCATCGACTTCTTCATCTTCTGTGTATCCCGGGCCTACTGTAGCAAACTCGAAGAGCACGTCGGAAGGCTCTCTGAAGTAAATAGACTTGAAGTACTTCCTGTCAATTATACCTGAAGGCCTTAATCCCATTTCCTGAAGCTCTTCTCTCCAGGCCTCCTGCATCTCTTTCCCGGAGACTTTGAAAGCAATGTGATGTACTGTGCCACGCCCCATCCGTCCTCTCCTCCCGGAATTTACAAGCTGTACTCCTGATCCATCCTCAGCTCTCAAAAAGTCGTTCTGAACGTTTTCCAAGCCCATCAGTTCGATCAACTGCTTTGATAGCCCGTATTCCGAGGCCTCTATACGGACCTGTTTCATGCCCTGTATCTGATGTCTCTCAGGAACACTGCTTCCACTCCAAGGCCTGAAATCAGTGTTATCACTCGGTATCAGGCGTAGAGGAAGACCATCAGTATCCTCGAACACAAGTGTTTCAAGGCCTCTCAACTTCTCCACTTCATATACTACATCATTTTCGTGGAGTCTATCCTTCCAATACTGTACTGAGTTCTCCGGAATTCGGAGGCCTAGTTCTGTTACCTGCCCTGATCCCTGCTCTCCCTCATTATCGGCCATCAAAGGGAAGAAAGTTATGCTGGATCCAGGCGTTCCCTCTCCATCACCGTAGAACAGATGGTAAAGCTCAGGTGCATCATGGTTAACTGTTTTCTTGACAAGTCGAAGCCCCAGTACATCTATGTAGAAATCAGCATTTGTCTGCGGATCACCGCAAATAACTGTGATATGATGCAGGCCTTCAACTTTCGGTCTCATACAATTCGATAAAGAAATAGGAATGTTAAATTACGTCCGGTTCACAGCTTCCTGTTCCACTCACTGCTGGAGAACTTCTCCTCAGCAAGATTTCTGGCCTCCTCCAGTTCATCCTCAGATAGGCCTCTACTCGAATAATTCTTCCCTGACGTGAATTCATCGATAAGCAGTTCAATTACTTCCTCTCTGGAAAGATCTGTATGGCTCCTGATCCGCGATACACGTTTCTCAGCTGATTTCACTGCTTTATCAGATACTTTCTCCTTTCCGATACGAAGCACGCGAAGCATCTCCTCAGTATCAAGATCATAACTCATAGTCGTGTGATGAAGCACTGCCTCCTGTCTCCTCAGCTGGGCTGCGCCTCCAAGCTTCCCTTCTTCATGCTCTATATCATTCAAGGGCTGATAAGAGGCCTCTACACCGGCTTTCTGCAAAGCATTTACTGCGAAGCTGTCCAGTTCTCTGTAACTCTCCTGTACGTCTTCCGGCACTTTCTCCTTCGGCAGATACAGTGAGTAAGTTATCACGTTTCCAGGCTCTGCGAACATCGCTCCACCGCCTGTTATACGGCGTACATACTCTATATTATTTTCCTCTGCATATCCAACTTCTACTTCATCTTCAAGACTCTGGAATCTCCCGAACGGAACACTAGGATTCTCCCTGTACCAGAAACGAATTGTAGGCCTCAGTTCGCCTTTCTCCATTTTTTCAAGTAGCACTTCATCGATTGCGTGGTGCATCGCTTCGCTGTATCTTCCTTCGTTGATTATGTCGTATTTCATGACATCATGATATTTTTGCGTTTATTTCGTATTTTGTATTCTTTATCAAAAAATGTCAGGGTTCTTACTCACAATATAAATAATGTTTTACCTAGTAATAACTACGTTATGGAAGAAAATTATGATGTTGTAATTGCAGGTGCAGGACCTGCTGGCGCTCAGGCGGCACGCGATATTGCATCAAGAGGTTATGATGTAGCTGTTCTTGAGACAGAAGCTGAAGATCGTTATCCTGCTGGAAGCAATAAATCTACAGCAGGGACATTTCCCAGGATGATGTCCGCTTTCTCTATACCTGACGATGTTGTGATGCATTATACAGACTCAGTGGTACTGGAGTCACCGGATGATTCCTTCACTTTAGGAAAACCAGGTGCAGTACTTGACTTTGGTGATTTCAAGGAATTTCTTGTAGAAGACGGCGAAGAAAAAGGTGCAGAATACTTTTTCGATTCTAGAGTCTTTGAGCCGATAATGAATCCTGATGGTGCGGCTGAAGGAGTAAGATGTAGCGGTGGAGAGGAATTTTACGGAGATATAATTATAGATGCCACAGGCCCTGCAGCACCTATCGCACAGCACGAGGACGTCGAGATTGTTGATCTTGAGCGTTCCAAACAAGCTATAGGGATAGAATACGAGCTTGATGGAGTTGATACTGACGCTGAGGGATACGCAGATCTTACTGACGCAATGATGTTGCGGTTGGACCATGATATCGCTCCAGGAGGCTACTCCTGGTTATTCCATACAGGAGAAGATACGGCCAAAGTAGGAGTATGTTACCTACAGAATGAGGCTCATACCGAGCATGCAGAACAGGGCATGAGTGTAGATGATTACTTACAGAGATGGATAGTTAACGATCCAAGATTTTCAGAACAGAATATAGATGACATAGAACCTCTGGAGATGCACAGAGGATCAGCTCACATCCAGCTTCCGGATAATTTCAGCCATGCAAACGTAATGGCGGTTGGAGACACTGTTCCCAGCGTAGATCCTCTATGGGGAGAAGGTATTGACACAGGAATGAAATCAGGGAGAGCAGCAGCTACTACAGCTGATGAAGTTCTGAACGACAAAAAACTAGGGAAAGAAGTAGATCCTGCTGAAATAGATCTTAGCGCATACGACAGAAGATGGAATCAGGATGTCGGAGCGAACAGAGAACCAAGATACTTCATCACACAGCTGGTGTACAACTTAGGAAACGAACGCTACAACCAGCTGATGGAAGATCTCAACACCGAAGACAATTCAACTCTGGCAGAAATAAACAATGGAGACCTGAGTAAAGCAAGAAAACTGATCCACTTCGGAGACGGAAAACCACTGTTCAAAGCCACAACAGATACCATGAGGCAAAAAAATAAAGCAATCAGAGAAGCAGAAGAATGGGTAAAGGAAAAAACCAGTAACCTGGGACTCTAATCTCTCCCCTGGGCCTCAAACAGCACATCAACTATAACTTCACGGGAAAAACCGATTAAATCAGCATCAACAACAGATAGCTCCTCCAATACCTCTTCTTTACCTGCATCAGCAGAAAGGCCTTCAATCTTGGACTCTATAATTTCTAATGCGTTCGGTGGCTCGATGAAGAAGTCGCCTCTTATATCGACGTTCTCGAATCTATCACTGTAATCCACTTCCACATTTACGAGTTTTCCATCCGGAACCTTTCTAGAGGCCTCACCATGCATCATACAAAAGTAGTCTTGGAGTTTGTTACCTAAATAATTATACAGCTCCAGCCAGTATAGATTGAAATATGAGTGTTTTGGAGAGGATCGATTACCGTTTTGACGAGGGAGATGGAAGGCCTATTGTTTTCGTGCATGGATGGCTTGGCTCAAAGGAGTTCTGGGAGCTCATCACGCCTTACATGGATACCAGTAGGCCTATGCTTTTCTACAATCAACGGTGTCACGGCGGCTCAAGAGAAATGGAGTTCAGTATTGAAGATCTGGCGGATGATCTGCATCTGATGTTAGAGGAGCTTGGACTGGCGGATCCGTTGCTTGTCGGACATTCCATGGGCGGGATGACAGTACTGAAGTACGCCACTTTGTACGACAATTTCTCAGGCCTCTGCCTTCTAGGAAGCTGCGCAGATACACCTGAGCCAGAGAACAAGTCCGTCGAATACTTTCTGGAGGAACTAGATGAAATCTCCAGAGAGGAATGGGCGGAGAAGATTGCAGACAACTACATACTCGGCGAAGATAAACAGGAGATGCGAGAAATGACGCAAAAGGAATTATTGAAGGCAGATGAAAGGGCTATAAGAGAAGGCCTCGAGGCGATGATGGAATATGACGTGACTGAGGAACTGGAAGAGCTTGATGTTGAGGCCCTGGTTGTAGCCGGAAGTCTTGACGGCGCCATAACTGTAGAGAAATCTGAGGAACTCGCTGAACTGCTGGACTGTCGTTTAGAGGTACTGGATGTGACTCATCAGATGCTTCCCGAAAGACCTGAAAAAGTAGCAGGCCTGATCGAGGAGTTCTCCAGACAAGTTAAATAAGCAGGCCTTGCGAAAATCAAAGATATATGAGTGTAACGAGTGAAACGGGTCAGGCAGGACAGCCATCAGAAACATATGTCACGGCTATAGAATCAGTAGAGGATCTTGAAGCGGCAGAGGCCTACGCACAGAACAATCCTGGTACAAGGATTGTACTGGATTATCAGGTGCCTGTAATAAGTCGTGGATGGGGTGAAGCTGATGTACTCGATGAGCAGGCCTCCGATACACATGTCCGAGGTCTTGGAGGGGCTACAAGCTATGAGGACTCGAACTCGATGGGGATAATCCAGTCAGGAGGATGCTTCGAGGACTTTCAGGAATGGCTTGCTTCAGAAGCCAGTGAAATAGTCGGAGACGTATACATGGGACGTAAAGATGTATTCCTTGATGAAGGACGTGGAAGAAACGACAGGAAAGTGATCGGATTCGGTGCAAAGATGGACAGCATTGAATCACCGAATCTTTACGGAGCAACGTGGAGAGAAGGAAGCCTTCAGGAAGAAACGCGAGAACTGATAGAGGAAGATCACGTACCTGTACTCCCTGAAGAAGTGGAGGCCTACAGCTACAACATCAAAGAGGAGACAGGCCAGAGCCTTTCAGAACAATTAATTCTAGAAGAAGCTCCTGAAATACCGGAAGGAGAACGCGAACTGCCTTCAAGACGCTCCGGAAGAAGGCCTTCCAGCTGCACAGTAGACTGGAGGCCTGAAGACGAATACAGCGTGGAAATGGAGAAGCTGGATACAGCAGTCTGGCCATGGCACACCAGTTAAAAAAATAGCAGGCCTATTCCATCAATACACACTCATAGAAAGGCCTCCAGCAATGCGTAAGAGGCTCAAAAAGAGTTTTTCCATATATGCGAGGGTAGCCAAGCGGTCAAAGGCGCAGCGTTGAGGGCGCTGTCCTGTAGAGGTTCCGGGGTTCGAATCCTCGCCCTCGCAAATCCTAATGTTTTCGTTAAAACTCTCTCATCATATATTTAAACGATTGTAGAAAACTAGTTTCTTATGATAGGGAAGATTAGCAGTAAACTGGGTTGTTTTGAGCGGAAGATTAGGAAGATAAGAGAGAAAATTTGGCACGCAAAACAAATCAAGGATTAAACAGAGATTTGAATAAATAGTAGATAAATTAGTAGTATGTAAATGTAGTGCAGAGCTATCTGAACAGGTTCTTAGGCTGCGTTGGTCTCGGAAATTCTATAGATATTTGAGTAGTCAGAAAAACAGTTTTTTTGAAAGATTGAAATACGGTCGTGTGCAAATAGGTTTGTATGGGGCATCCGGTGGCTTTTAGATTGGTTTTGGTGATGGTGGCTGGTGCTTTTGCTGGTCTGGGTTTTGTAGGGTCTCTGCATTTTGTTGATACTGATGTTGAAGGAGAGCCGGACGTTGAGATTGAGATGGTGGCGGATGACTGGTACTTTGAACCCAATGATATAGTGGTGGAGAAAGGTGATCATGTTCTACTGGAGATAGAGTCAAGGCAGAGTCAGACAGGGCAGTTTGATCATGGAATACATATTCCAAATCTTGGTGTAGATGAGCATCTGGCTGCCGGTGAGATGCATAAGGTAGAGTTTATAGCTGATGAAGTCGGTGAGCATATGTTTTACTGTAATGCTTTCTGTGGTGCAGGACATGACGATATGCAAGGCACGATACGTGTAGTTGATGAAGGTGAAGGTGCTAGAGATGGGAAAGATTTACCTGTTAGAGGTTCAGAGGATGCAATTGAAGAGCTTCCCTATGAGGTCGCCGATGATGGTGTTAAAGAGTTTAATTTGACCGCCGAACATATAATGTGGGATTATGGTACTGACCAAGAAGGAAACGAATACGTGGTAGAGTCATGGGGTTACAACGGCCAGTTGCCAGGGCCGGAGATCAGAGTGCAGGAAGGCGATGATGTCCGGATAAACTTTGAGAATAATGCGCCGATAAATACGACGGTTCACTGGCATGGAGTGGATCTTGATATTGAAGCTGATGGGGTTCCAGGTGTTACACAGGAACCGGTTAAACCTGGAGAAAACTATACTTATGAGTTCACTGCAGAACCAGCAGGAACAAGATTCTATCATACACACGGCTCGGATCACACAGATGAAGCCGAACAGATGGATATGGGTCTGGCAGGACCACTGATTATTGAACCTGAGGAGCCGAGATTCGGAGAAATAGATGTTGATCATACAATGGTGCTTTCTGAGAGAACTGATGAACAGATATTCCCTATTCAAGGACAGATATATCCAAACATTCCTGAGATAGAGGTTGAAGAAGGAGATCGAGTACGAGTCAGAATGATTAACGCAGGCTCTTCAACATTCCATCCAATGCATCTCCACGGCCACCAGTTCGAAGTAGTTGCCAAGGACGGGAATCCTGTACCTGAAGCGGCAGTACAGGAAAGAAACGTCAAGACCGTTCATCCTGGTGAGACAGTTGATGTGATATTCGAGGCAGATAATCCTGGCCACTGGATGTTCCACTGCCATGAACTGCAACACTCAGCAGGCGGCATGGTTGCCGAAGTAATCTATGAAGACCACGAAAGAAATATGCACTGACTGTTATTGACATAAGCATATTATGACACCAAACCATGAAAACTTCAGTTCAAACTCTTTCTTTCTTAAAAAAATTATATCCAGTACAAAAATTCTGCTTCATATCAAATTTAGATGAGAATACTGCCCTCTAACCCCTCCATTCCTACAGTAGAGGGATTTACTATGTCATCGGTTCCGCTTAGAGTTCTTCCAGTCTTGTATACGTTGGATTTTCTTCTGCTTCAAGAAGCCTTTCGAGTGAAGAAGTGTCGTCCAGATGCCCTGTCTGAAGTGCGTGAAGTAGTTCTGGATCTTCTTTGAGGCCTGAAAGTCTTGTACCGTAGAAATCCAGTTCCATTTCGCCTCCATCGATTCGTACCTGTATGTCGTTGCCCTGATTAAGCACCGTTTCGTAGGCGCCGTAACTTGTGCTCTGATCTTTGAATCCTTGCTCTCTCAGGCTTTTCTCTACAACCGGGAGATAGAAGTTGCCTGAGGCAATATCAACGTCTTCAACCACGTAAAACTCTTCAGAGTCATCCCAGTACAGATCGTCGAAAACTCTATCCATTAAAATGAGATTAGAAGGCCTACAGATATATCTTTTGGGAGGCCTGTCGGCGTATAACTTTTTATTCTAGTCTGTGTAACGTTCATAGATAGAGGCGTAGTTTTTGATAATGGAAGCTGAGATCGATTTGAGACGTGAAGTCACTGATTTGAAGGATTTCGGCGGCAGAAACTTCAACTACCTGACGCAGAACTTCTACATCATGCGTTCCGCATTAAGATACTTTTCACAGCGGAAAGCCGTCTACTTCACTTCCTCAAAGATAGCTGACAACTTCCCTGTCTCCGTACCTGTAGCAGCCTCCTGCCTGAACGCTTTAGAGGAACTAGGCGTTGTAGAGGCACGGAAAAAATCCAGTTCCCCGGATAGATACATCCCTCAAGAAGTAGACCTGGATAGACTTGAAGAAGTACAGGAAATACTGCTGGAGAACCACGAAATACGGGAATTCAACTAGAGACGTTTCAAGGCCTTCTTCAGTATCTCTTTTTCCGAGAAACTTTCCAAGTCAAAGATGTAAGGAAGAGCAGCGAAGATGTGAAGCCATACCACAAAAGATAGGAGGCCTGTCAGTAGATCAGTGGCTGCTGCTGTGGCTGCTGCAAGCAGTGCAGCGTAGAAATTTACCTTGAACAAGGAATGTGTAAGCCTGGAGGCCTCATCTGATGCCATCTTGTTATCACAGAAATTTCTCTTGAATGATAAAAAACTGGAAGGTTCTACCTCTGCTGTTTCTCAAGCTCGTCTCTATCCGGCTCGATAAGATACGAGGCGCCTTTCTTCTTCCGGATTAACAGGCCTCTATCCTTCAGCTCCGTTACTGCGTTGCTTACTGTCGCCTTAGAGACATCCAGTTTATCAGGCAGTTCGTTCTGCATCTCAGGATTCTCCATCACCTGATTCAGTAAGTCCTCCGCCTTCTTGGAGAGGCCTATATTATCAGTCCGTAGCTCCTCTCCCCGTTCCTCCTCTTCGCCTTCTTTTTCAGGTAGTTTCCTGTGCATATGGATTATGTACGCTGCTGCCACTAATGCGAACGCTGTCAATGCTCCGAGTACTACGTATACTGTTGGATCAGGTGCTTGTTCAAAGGGTGGCGCCATACATAGAAAATAAAGAGGAAAAGGGAAAGTAAAAAGCCTTTACATCAGGACCGACTCTAGTTCCAGAAAAAACTTGGAACATTAGCCAGCGCCTGAGCAGGCATCAGATCCTGGACAAACTCCGGAGGACCTCTCTGGACAGGGCCTTCTCCAGCGTTCTCAGGAGGGCCTCTCTCTACTCCGTTACGGGCCTGATCTGCGCCACCGTTTGACGCATTTGAATTATTCAAGGCCTGATCATTCTGGACGTCTTCAGAAAGTCCCGGGTCTTCAGGGATCTGACTTTCTACTGTCTGTACTGCGTCCTGGGCGTTGTCAGCTGCATTTGCGTGTGCAGGGATTGCTGTTGCTGCTGCAACCATCCCGAGGACAAGCAGTCCGAGTAAAATCTTCTTCATTCGTGTTTCACCTCTATCCCAGAAACTACCCTTACACCATTATATAGCGATACAGTTAACGAGCGTTCAGAAACCGTTTAAATCCGTTCAATAAGGCCTCTACGTGGACTTCGGCTGTTCAATATCGTTAAACCGGGAGGCCTCAATATGGAGGGATGGAAAAGTGGTCGGTATCAGTGGGTGTTGTTTATCATCAAAGGCCTTTTAAGCCGTCAGTCGATGTCTGTACCTCATCATCTACCGAGAATAAAAACTGTGTTGGCCTCGAAAAGTTAAAAATACGAAACAACTTTTTGTGGAAAGAAATTTTAAGACAGGCCTCCATTAACAGAATTAGTTATGAACAGTAAAATCCTGCTTGCAACACTCGGACTGGTAATTGTCGTAAGCGGATGTACAGGCCTCTCAACTTACGGGGAAAATACCGTGCTGATGTACGAAGATGAGATTGAACAGGATCGTGTAGAGGACATACACTCGGCACTGACAGAGACAGAATGGGAGGGACAGAAAGCGAACATCACAAAAACAAATGAGACATGGTACACACTCAGCGTAGAAACAGATATACAGGAGCCACAGATAACTGTTGACAGACAGTTCCAGATACAGCAGAACGCCTTCCAGATCAAATCAGCAGCCTTCACAAACCAGGAAGTACTGGAATTGAAGGCCTACAACACTGAAGGCGAGGAACTCGCGACTTTCGCCCAGTGAATTCTAGCATCTGCAGATATCTTCACAGCATTCCTCAAGATCATCAAGATACATTCCTACCTCTCTGTACTTTTCAACTGCTTCCTCAACGTCTCTACCTTCTCTCCTTGCTATCTCCTCTACGACTACAGGGAATCTTTTCCTGAACTTGTAGATGAAGCAGAAGATAGCTTCCCCGTGCTTCAGTTCCGGCCCTACAAGGAACAGGCCTTCAGTCTCAGTCGATTCATCCTTCTCCGTTAATACAGGAGAGCCGTTTTCATGCCCGAAGAGATCTGTTTCAGAAGTCGAGCCCTTGAATCCTGTAGCAGCTACAGGCCTTGAATCAGAAATGAACTCCTCGCACTCCGTCTCAACAATGTAGCCGTCTCCTGTTCTCCTGACTTCTTCAACATCCTCCTTCAACAGTTCAATCCTTCCGTTATCCGCTTCCTGCATGAAACGCTCCATAGTATATGGAGAGACAGAAACACTTGGATCAACGTGATCACGTGCCCAAGGCCTCTCACCATCAATCACCGTAACCTCTACACCGTTTCTCGAAAGATTGATCGCCGCATCAAGCCCGCTCTCATATCCTCCGATTACAAAGGCCTCACCCCTTCCTTCAGAAAACTCCTTCCATGAATCCGCCTCTATATTATGCATACAGTGCCTTGCTCCCGGGAAGGCCTCTTTATTCGGATGCTGTGCCTCTCCACAGGCCCATATCACGTAATCTGCCTTTACAACTTCATCAGAGGCCTCAAGCACGAATTTTCCATCCTTTTTCTCTATTTCCTGTATATCCACTCCCTCTGCAACAGGTAGTTCATGGAAGGCCGCGACATCCTTCAGATAGTCCGCGTACTGCGGGCCTGTAGGATGCTCTGTTTGAAGAGTGAATCCGGGAGAAGTATTCAGTGTGACGGCGTTTAGATCCTTGATGCCGAACTGGTTGGCCTGAAAGCTCGGTGTAATCATACGCATCTCCTCAGGCCACTGAAGGAAAGAAGATCCGATCTCATCCTTCTCCAGGACAACGTAATCATCAAAGCCGAAATGCTTCAGAGTTACTCCTACGCCCACACCAGCAGCTCCACCACCGATCACAGCAACTTTAACAGACTTCATAACTTATTAACTAAAGACAACTAATTTAATAGAAATGGTTTTTTGTGGAAAAGCATTGCCCACGACTAAAAAGCATAGGCCTCCACACAGACAGGTTCACTAATTAAAAACTTCCCAGTCAATCATTTCCTACAGATTGATGGTGGAGGTAGGTTAGCTGGTCTATACTCCGACCTTGTGGCGGTCGGGACGCGGGTTCAAATCCCGCCCTCCGCCCTTCTAAAATAAACTTTCGTTAGAGGCCTCTGTGTGGTAGTCTTTATGTTTGAGTTTTGTTTCATTTTGTGTTTATGCATCTGGCTGATTGGATGAGTCGTGTTGATTTGGGTGTGGAGATTCAGGAGGTGTATCTGCATAGTTTTCTGTATAATTTGGCGACGAGTCTTGTTGCTGTTTTCATTCCTCTTTACATACTGGATTCCGGTTTCCAAGTGACGTACGTCTTCACGTTTTACGCTTTTTATTTCGGGATGCAGATTCTACTGGCTGTTCCTTTTTCGGCTCTTGCTTCGCGTATAGGATACAAGCATCTTTCACTTCTCTCCAGTATCCCGATCCTCGGATACTACTTCCTGATCAGGACCGTGGAGACAGGAGCAGGCCTCCACTTCGTAGGAGTTTTGGGAGGGATTGGATTCACTGCTTACTGGATGGGAATGAATCCGGAAGTAGCGACGAGCACGCACGATGAGAAGGAGGATGAGGAGTCAGGATTCTTTATCTCGATGCCTAACATGGCCTCTATAATCTCGCCTTTCATAGGAGGCCTCATACTGTTAGTTTTCAACTTCAACGTTTTGTTCAGCGTCACAGCAGGCCTGATAGCTGTTTCTTTCCTGCCTTTCCTGTTTTCAAGAGAGCATACTGAAGGCATGGATATCAATTTCAGGCAACTGGTTTCACGTGACTACTTGACTGATTTCCTGACTTACTTCTTTGAGGGAGGCCAGTCTATAGCTCATCACGTTGCATGGCCTCTCCTGATTGCGTTGGTGATCGGAGGCAGCCTGAATATCGGTGGGGCTGGAAGCCTTCTGGCTCTGGGTGGCGCTGTCTCCAGCATCTTCGTTGGAAAATTGAGTGAGAGGTACGGCAGGAACAAAGTCCTGTGGTACGGTGCTTCCGCTCTTGCTTTAGTACTGTTCACTATGGCGTTCACGGGCTCTGCCTACGCTGCTTTCGTTGTCTCTCTTATGCATGGTGTAACGCATTCTTTCCTTTCTGTACCTCTTTACAGTTCTGCTATTGACAGGAGTGAGGAAAGTGATCTACTGGAGTACTTTGCTTTCAGGGAGATAAGTCTTTCACTGGGAAGAGTAGCGTTCCTGGGCCTGTTTGCAGCTCTGTTCTTCTTTGTACCTGAGTATCGTTTCCTGGCTGTGTTCTCGGCGGCTGCTTTAGGTGCTTTAAGCTGTTCTTTCTTCGCACGAAGAATGAATTCAATTAATGTATAAGCACTGACACTCAGGGAAGTTCAGGCCGGTAACTGGAAGTAACTTAAGGAATGGGTGCGTATAAACACCGTATGACATCCGAACTAGAAGATGCACAGAAGAACCTGAAGAACGCACTGGAGAAAATAGGAGAGGAAGACTACTACGAACAACTGAAAGAACCTGAAAGATTCGTCGAAGTTAACATCCCTGTAGAAATGGATGACGGAGGGACAGAGATATTCAAGGCCTACAGAAGCCAGCACAACATGGCAAGAGGACCCGGAAAAGGAGGGATAAGATTCTCTACACGCGTCAACGAGGATGAAGTGAAGGCGCTTTCACTTTGGATGAGCCTGAAATGCGCTATCGCAGATATCCCTTATGGAGGAGCAAAAGGAGGAGTAGAAGTAGATCCTTCAAAGCTCAGTGAGTCAGAGGAGGAACGACTTTCACGAAACTACATCGACTCCATAGCAGAGATAATAGGAGAGAACAGGGATGTACCGGCACCAGATATGAACACCGGCGCGAAACACATGGCCTGGATGATGGACGAATACAGCGAAGACGAAAGAGAACTGATTCCCGGAGTAATCACCGGAAAGCCTGTAGAGGCCTTTGGATCGAAAGGCCGCGCTGACGCCACAGGATTCGGAGCAGTATACATAATAGAGCAGATAATCAAGGACGAAGGCCTTGAAGCTGAGGAACTGACTGCTGCAGTCCAGGGATTCGGTAATGCAGCCGCTCCAGCCGTGAAGAAGCTGAAGGAGATCGGAGTAAAAGTCGTCGCTGTATCAGATGCATCCGGTGCTGTATACGATTCTGAAGGCCTCTCTTACTCACAGCTTCTGGAATGCAAGTCGGAGAGAGGAGAAATCTGTATGATAGGTGAGGAGATCAGTAACGCAGAGCTTCTGGAGCTTGATGTGGACTTCCTTATCCCTGGCGCGATCGAAGGCGTGATCACAGAAGAGAACGCCGAGAGTGTTTCAGCAGATTACATCGTGGAGATTGCGAACGGGCCTACAACAGGAGAGGCAGATGATATCCTGCGTGAAAGAGATGTCACTGTTATACCGGATGTCCTAACGAACTCGGGAGGTGTCACAGTCTCATACTATGAATGGGTGCAGAATCGTAGTGGAGAGTACTGGAGTGAAGAAAAAGTCCTGAAAAAACTACGTGAAAACATTCAGGGAGCCTATAGACAGTTCCGTGACCTCAGAGACAGTGAAGGCCTCTACGGAAGAGACGCAGCCTACATGATAGGTGCGGAGAAGATAGTGCAGACGATCAAGGCCCGGAACTATTAATCACTTAACACTCTTTTTCTTTTCTTAATGGAGGAACTGCTGGAGTTCGCTGCAGAAAACGCAGAAACACTTGGGAAAACAGGCGCAGGATTTACAGCAGGAGCCGCAGTAACTTATCTCCATAGATACAGAGCTGAAAAACACGGCGTAGAGCCTTTTCCTGACGACAGCAATCCAGTCAACGAGAAGATTCTGGAGGAAGATCCTGTATACGGAGCCGAGGCCTACACAGAAAACAGATTAATGGAGGCCTACTACGACAGATTTGATTCCGTAAAGAACAATTACAGGGATGCAAAGTTCTCAGTTCTGGCTACGGCGTTCCTGCATGGAAGCGACAGATTTCTTCTGGAAGAGGACAGAGTAAGTTTCGAAGATTATCCAGAGATGGCTGGAGGAGAGCATTCGCAGGAGTAAAGTTCGGAAAGATAGTTCCCACGCCTGGAGAAATCACAGAGGCCTTCAGAGAACTGTCAGGAAACAATAAATGAGAAATTAAATATCAGGTTCAGGACAGGGTTCATGTATTTAAAGTTTTGAGGCCTCTTCTTAGGATGCGGAGTCAGGCAGTTATTGTGCCTACTCTGTATGTGGTTTCCGTTTCAAAACCCTTTATAAGGTTTAACGGGAACTGTTTGTTTACCCGCTTGGGAGACTGAGTCGGGGTATAGTCCGAGAGGACCATGATGAGCGTCATTTTTTTGATGTGATGTAGGAGAGACTCGATCATGTAGAATCATTTACATTTTAGCATGCTCTCGTTTTCGGGAGTGTGCTGCAGTGTTCCGGTTACCTTTTGTGGGGTAGCCGGCTTGAAGAAGCCTTTTATAGAGGTTTCTGATTGCAACCTGTCCAACCCAACCTTAGTTGTGTTGGCAATTCTGGTTGATCCTGCCAGAGACTACCGCTATCGGAGTCCGATTTAGCCATGCTAGTCCACCGATTCGTTCGGGGCGTATAGCTGAGTAACATGTGGCTAACCTGCCCTATGGACGGGAACAACCTCGCTAACGTGAGGCTAATACCCGATATCAGAGGATTACTGGAAAGTTTCCTCTGTGAAATGTTCCGACGCCATAGGATGGGGCCGCAGCTGATTAGGTCGTTGGTGAGGTAACTGCTCACCAAGCCGATAATCAGTAGCAGCCGTGAGAGCGGGAGCTGCCAGTCGGCTTCTGAGACAAGAAGCCGGACCCTACGGGGTGCAGCAGGCACGAAACCTTCACAATGCACGAAAGTGCGATGGGGGGACTCCGAGTGCGGTCTTCCAAAACGGAAGGCCGCTTTTCTGCACTGTAAGTAGGTGCCGGAACAAGGGGTGGGCAATACTGCTGCCAGCCGCCGCGGTAATAGCAGAACCCCGAGTGGTAGTCGTTATTATTGGGTTTAAAGTGTTCGTAGCCGGCCGTGCAAGTCTGCTGTGAAATCCAGGCGCTCAACGTCTGGACATGCAGCGGATACTGCACTGGCTAGGGACCGGACGGCGTCGAGGCTATTCCCAGGGTAGGGGTGAAATCCTAAAATCCTGGGAGGAGCACCTGTGGCGGAAGCGCTCGACGAGTACGGATCCGACGGTGAGGAACGAAAGCCAGGGGAGCAAAGCGGATTAGATACCCGCGTAGTCCTGGCTGTAAACATTGACTGTTTGATGTCGGACAACCTCCGAGGTTGTTCGGTGCCGAAGTGAAAACGTTAAACAGTCCACCTGGGGAGTACGGTCGCAAGGCTGAAACTTAAAGGAATTGACGGGGGAGCACCACAACCGGTGGAGGCTGCGGTTTAATTAGATCAAACGCAGAGCACTCTACCAGAGCCGACAGCAGAATGAAGGTCAGCTTGAAGAGCTTACCTGACGCGCTGAGAGGAGCTGCATGGCCGCCGTCAGCTCGTGCCGTGAGGTGTCCGGTTAAGTCCGGTAACGAGCGAGACCCACATCCGATGTTGCCATGGATCCATTTATTGGATTCGGCACTCGTCGGAGACCGCTGGTGATAAACCAGGCGAAGGTGTGGGCCACGGTAGGTCAGTATGGCCCGAATGCTCTGGGATACACGCGGCCTACAATGGCCGGGACAAAGAGACGCGACTCCGAGATGGAGAAGCTAACCTCCTAAACCCGGTCCCAGTACGGATCGAGGCCTGCAACTCGGCCTCGTGAAGGCGAAATCGGTAGTAGTCGCTGGTCATCATCTAGCGGCGAATAAGTCCCTGCTCCTTGTACACACTGCCTGTCAAGTCACCCGAGTCAGGTTCAGACGAGGACCCGGCCTAGCCGGAGACAAGTCTGAGCTTGGCAAGGGGGGCTAAGTCATAACAAGGTAGCCGTTGGGGAACCAGCGGCTGGATCACCTCCAAAGAACCTAGTTTCCCGGGTTAAATCCGGGAAACATGTTCATCACTTATTTCAACGTCCTGAGTCTCTCCTGCACATCTTTCTCATCTTGATAAAACTATTCTTGAAGAACTTCTGGAGTATGAAACCTGAATTTCGTTATAGCTAATGTTTTTTAATCAGTGATTCATTATTCAGTAGTATTGAATGAACGGAGAGAAAGGCCTTTCAAGTGAGGAGGCAAGTAAGAGGCTTGATGAATACGGTAAGAATGAATTAGAGGAAGAGAATCCTACTACGAAGTGGAGTGTTTTAAAGAGACAGTTTTCTAGTGTTTTAATCTGGATTCTCGCTGTAGCAGCTGTTATCTCTTATTCTGTAGGAGAGATGCTTGAGTTCTACTTTATAACTGCTATTATAGGCCTTATCGCTGCTATGGGATTTGTTCAGGAGTGGAAGGCCGAGAAGGCTATGGAGAAACTAGAGAATATGACGAATCCTACGGTACAGGCCTATAGAGATGGAGAGATTAGAGAAGTGGAAAGTACTGATCTTGTTCCGGGAGATGTGATTAAGCTCGAGATGGGTGATAAGATACCGGCTGATGCCGAGATAAAGGAGTCAACAGATATCCGTGTTGACGAGGCTATTCTAACAGGAGAATCAAATCCTGTAAGTAAGAAGAATGGAGATGAGATATACTCTGGGACTACGATTGTACACGGACGTTGTGAAGCAGAAGTTACTGAGACCGGGATGAATTCAAAGCTCGGAGAGATTGCAGATGAGATTCAGGAAAGTGATGATGAAACGCCTTTACAGAGAAAAATTGATTCACTTGGGAAGAAGCTCGGAGTAATCGCGATTGCTGTATCCATATTTGTATTTTTCCTAGGCCTGTTCGATCCTCAGGCAGGTGTTCATGCTATTCTTATCGTTACACTTGCTCTTGCCGTTGCTTCTATACCTGAGGCCTTGCCTTTGACGTTGACTCTTACTTTGTCATTGGGTATGAAGGAGATGGCTAAAAAGAAGGCTATCGTGAAGAAGATGCTCGCAGTTGAGGCACTAGGCTCTACAACAGTCATATGTACTGACAAGACAGGTACATTGACGAAGAACGAGATGACTGTGAAGAAGATGTACGTTGATGAGGAAGAGCTTGATGTAGATGGCTCCGGATACGTTCCTGAAGGAGATATAACCGATCAGGAAGGTAATAAGCTGGATCTAGATAACAAAACACTGCATCAACTTCTGAAGACAGGGATGCTGTGCAACAACGCAACTCTCTCCGATGAAGGCGGCGAACATCATCTAAATGGAGAACCTACTGAAGGAGCGCTTATTGTACTTGGCGAAAAGATGGATATGGAACGTCAGGAACTTGAGGAGAAGTACGAACGCAGGAAAGAGATTCTCTTCACCTCAGAGAGAAAGATGATGACAACAGTGAATGATGTAGAAGGAGAAAATGTTGCATTCGTCAAAGGCGCACCAGAGATAGTACTTGAGAAATGCTCCTCGATAATGATCAACGGAGAGGAAGTAGAGCTTGACGAGGAGAAACGTGAAGAAATACTTGATAAGAATGAGGAATTTGCTGAAGAGGCCTTGAGAGTTCTTGGACTGGCTTACAGGCCTGGAGTTGAAGAGCCTTTCAACGCAGAGAACACGGAGAAAGATCTCACATTCCTGGGCTTGACCGGCATGATAGATCCTGCGCGTGAAGAAGTTGAAGAAGCTATAGATGAGGCCTATACTGCAGGAGTCGGAGTCAAGATGGTTACAGGAGATAACCCTGTGACTGCTAAGGCGATCGCATCTGACATCGGTATAGCAGATGATCCTCTGGTTTTAACAGGCCCTGAGATAGAGGAGATGGATCATTCAGAGCTTGTAGATAAAGTTGGAGAAGTAGATGTGTACGCCAGAACACATCCTGAGCATAAAAATGAGATTGTTGAGGCCTTGAAGGAAAGGAATGAGATTGTTGCGATGACTGGCGACGGCGTAAATGATGCACCAGCTGTTAAGAAGGCTGACGTTGGCATAGGTATGGGAAAGAAAGGTACTGACGTTACAAAGGAAAGTGCCGACATGATTATACAGGACGATAACTTTGAAACTATTGTTACGGCTATTAAAGAAGGACGTAGGATATACGACAATATTGAGAAGTTTACTACTTATCTTATCTCTCGTTCCTACACAGAGATCTCTATAATCGCTTTAGGACTTATCTTTCTTGGATTCGAGTACCTGCCTTTGATCGCTTTGCAGATCCTTTTCCTCAACGTTATCGGACAGGAGATGCCGGCCATATCTTTAGGCCTTGATCCAGCCACTAAAGGAATTATGGAGCGTGATCCAAGGCCTACAGATCAGAGGTTGCTGGATGACAGGAATCTGTTCCTCGTAGGCTCTATGGCTGTGTTTATGGGCATAGTAGGATTCATCATCTTCCTGCTAGGTAATCCAACAGAGCAGCTAGAGGTAGCTAGGACCATGGTCTTTGCATCAATCGTACTGATGATTATGGCACATGCGTTCAACTTCAGAAGCCTCAGTGACTCGATATTCGACATAGGGCTTACTGACAACAAGTGGATACTGCTATCCAGCGTATTTATCGCTCCCGTACTACTTGCTCTTATCTACTGGGAGCCAGCAGCATCACTTTTCGGACACCAACCTCTAACAGGACGAGAACTAGTGATAACTCTTGGAGGAGCACTGGCAACAGTCGGCTTCATCGAAGTACTGAAGAAGACAGCCAATCGCCGATACGGAAGAGGCATCGATCGATAAACAAACACTGAACAAGCATTCAGTGAGTTACAGGCCTGATTAAAAAGAAAGAATACCTCAAAGTAACCCATTCTTGAAATACGTGCATCTCCAAGAAAATAATAATGCCTGTGCAACCTTTATCCGCTGCAGCTTTCAAGACAGGAGGCCTCATCGTACTTCTTACAGTTCTTCTCACAGGCCTTTCTACAGCACAGCCAGAGCTACACTTGGAAAGCGGAAGCTTCACACCAGCAGAAAACACTTCACAGGCAGCAGACCTCCAGCCACATACAATAAGACCTGAAAGCCACGAAGAAAAGTACATGCTTCTGCAGTTCCGGGAACCGACGACACAGGAAGAACGTGAAAGAATAAGCGAAGATCACGGAGTCGAATTCATCTCCTACATACCGGACTACGCATGGATCACACACGTATCAGGCGACAGAAACAGCATCATAAATGAAGAAGCAGTCAGAACAC